>JAAYGH010000013.1 GCA_012727825.1 Trueperella sp. | reverse complement strand
TGTCTACCCCTAGTGTTAGTGCGGATTTTAGCCAATGATTGGTCGATCTTCCGGCAGCCTGATGACACGGCGGCGTGAGCGTAGCGCAAGCGCCGCGGCGAACGTCATGGTTCCCACGCGACCAAGGTACATGAGGATCACGAGGATGAGTTGCGCCGTGGATGGTAACTCAGCTGTAATACCCGTTGACAGGCCAACGGTGGCGAAGGCTGAAATGACCTCGAATAGCACGCGCGACAGTGGCTGATTCGAGAGGTTGAGAATCGCGAGAGTGGCGATTCCGACGAGGAATGCGCCGAGGAACGTGGCCGAAATGGCGAGGCGGTGAACGTCGGAGGGGATGCGCTTGCCGAAGGCCTCCGTATCGCGATCGCCGCGCGCCTCCGCAATAATCGCGAGGATGAGCACGGCGAATGTGGTGACCTTGATACCGCCGCCCGTTCCTGCCGAGCCGGCGCCAATGAACATGAGGATGTCCATGACGAACCACGTGCCCTCGGACATCGCGCCAATATCGACCGTGGACAGGCCCGATGAACGCGGAGTGGTGCCTTGGAACAGTGAGGCGAGAACCCGCTCGTTCGAGGTCAGATCACCGAAGGCGCCATTCCACTCGAGCGCGCCAATCATCACGACGGCGATCACCCAGATCGAGAAGTAGGTGACGAGCGTGAGCTTCGTGTGTAGGGACCAGCGCTTGGGCGAACGTGGATTGCGCGAAATATTCAAGATCACGGGGAAGCCGATCGCACCCGCGATCGTCCCCAAAATAATGGGTAGCGAAATTGCCCAGTTGCCCACGAACCCGTTCAATCCGGCGTCGGCAATAACAAAGCCAGCGTTGTTAAATGTGGACAGCGCCATGAAGACCGAATGTCCAAGAGCCCCAAGGAACGTCTCTTCGCGCATCATGATCGAGGGAAAGAGCGCAAGTGCGACCAGTAACTCAACCGACAGTGAGGTGATGATGACGGCTTTGAGTAACCCGCCGACGTCGCCGAGCTTCGATTTCGTCTCTGATGCCGCGAGCAGGCGCTGGGTCAAGCCAATGTGCCTCGAGACCGCAAGACCTAGCACTGACGCGAGCGTCATGACGCCCAGACCGCCGATCTGGATGCCGACGGCGATGACGACGTGCCCGAAGCCCGTCCAGTACGTTGCCGAATCGACAATCGTCAGGCCCGTCACGCAAACCGCGGACGTGGCGGTAAACAGCGCCTCAAGGAAGCTCGCACCTCCCGGGCCGGCTTTTGCAAACGGCATGAGAAGCAACGACGTGATGATCAAGATAATGAACGCGAACACGATCAGCGCGAGACGCGCGGGTGAATGGCGCGCCACGTGATCGATGCGGTCGCGCCATCGAGGGCCGACTGGTCCAGGCGTGCCAATGTGGGCGATGCGCTCCATCCAACCACCTTCCCTGACTCGCGCCGTCGAGTGTGTGCATATCCAAGATTAGTCTTCGAGAACCGAAGTTGTACCGTGATCTGTGACGCGATACCAGCGGTAGTGATTTCGCGCGAGTTCCCGCGGATTGTGGTGGTGAAGCTGAGGGAATCGGGTAAGGTGTGAATCAAAGTGACGCCGAGCGGTGCAAACGCGCTAGTCTCGGCACTAGATTTTTACTCCCAAATGGGATGCAAGGAAGGTTCAGGATGGCGCAACTACCTCCCTCAGCTCCGCAGTTTTTTACTGTTGCCGAGGTTGCTGAATTGACGCGCGTATCGCGAATGACTGTATACAGGATGGTCCACGCCGGTGACCTTCCAGCGGTGCGTGTTGGGAATTCGTACAGGGTGCCAAAGTCGGCTGTCGATAACCTTCTGTCCGGCGGTGCAAGTTCCGATGCTCGTGAGGAATTCGGCACTTGATTTCACGCTCGCCCGCTCTAGGGTAGTATTCTCACGAACATGTGGCTCAGCCACTGCCAAAACGATCGGAGGTAACCGATGGGTTCCGTAGTCAAGAAGCGTCGCAAGCGGATGTCGAAGAAGAAGCACCGCAAGCTACTACGCAAGACGCGCCACCAGCGTCGTAACAAGAAGTAGATAGGTTTATCCTGTCGGACCGGTTTCCGTGTGGAAGCCGGTTTTTTCTTACCGCCGATCCCGGTGGCCCAGTGTTTTGTGGCCAGCTGTCTCCGTCATTAGATGTGGTGTGCGATACGGGCTCAGGCTTTGACGGGTGTGGCGTGAGTATCAGGTGGCTCCGTGAACCGGCGTCGTTTCAATGAAAGAAGCTGGTTCGTCCCCGTCGGGCTCATTGGCCGAATAGTGCAATTCAGGCAAAGCCATTCCAATTCGGAGAAGATTTGTGACATACTTGGATCATTGAAGATTCAATTAGAGGGGCTAGGAGGCAGCGTGGTTGAGTGGCTGAGCGAAAAAGAGCAGGTAGCGTGGAGGTCGTTCCTCACGGGGCAGGCTCTCGTTCTCGATGTAATTAACCAGGACCTTGCCAGTGACTCCGGGCTGACCCTTAACGAGTATGAAGTGCTTGTGAGACTGTCGGAATCCGCGGATCGCCAGTTGCGCATGTCGCACTTAGCTGAGAATCTCGTGCATTCACGCTCGCGACTCACGCACACGGTGAAGCGTCTGGAAAATGAAGGCCTCGTCTTGCGCGAACCTTGCCCGGATGATCGCCGTGGCATCATTTGTAAGCTCACGGACGAGGGCTTTGCCAAACTTGAGAAGACTGCACCTCGGCATGTCGAGTCCGTGCGTCGCCACCTGATCTCCCACTTGGAACCCGCCGAGTTTTTGGAATTTGGCCGGGTCTTGAAGAAGCTTATCGACGCCCAAGAGTAACCCGTGAGGCCCAGGGCCCGAATGTTCGGCGTGCCCTGCCGGTGTCCGCCGCTGTGGCTGGCCATGTGGCACCTGCCGAACCGCGCTGCTGTGGGCCGGGTCCGGGGCTGTGGCTGGCCATGTGGCACCTGCCTGCATCAGGAGGGTCCTTAATGCCGTGTTTAGGTGCCTTGTGGTGCGTGTAGGGCCCTTTTGAGCGGTGGCCCTGCCGAGAAGCGCGCTGCAGCGAGCTGAGACCGAGCCCGGGTGGCCGTGAGTGGAAGACGGCGGGCGCCGACCCGCTGGCAGGCGGGTCGTGGCACACTTGGGACATGGAAATTACGACCGTTCACCTCGTCCGTCACGGAGAGGTTCACAATCCCGAGGCTGTCTTATACGGCCGCATGCCCGGCTATCACCTGTCTGAACTTGGCTACCTCATGGCCGATGGTCTGGGCGAGGCGTTTAAGGACCATGACGTCCGATACGTCATGTCTTCTCCTCTCGAGAGAGCCGTCGAGACTGCGACTCCGACCGCCGAGGCCTTCGGGCTCGACATCGTGAAGGATGCCCGCCTCATTGAGGCCGACAATAAATTTGAAGGCGTGCCTGTCAATCAGAACCGCTGGATTCTGGCTCACCCGCGGTATTGGTCGTGGTACACAAATCCACTTGAGCCCTCGTGGGGTGAGCCCTATGACGAGATTATTGAGCGTGTGTCGCAGTCGATCTCCCATGCGATCGATCACGCACGCGGGGGAGAAGCCGTGCTGTTTTCTCACCAGCTCACAATTTGGTCAATGCGCCGATTCGTGGAGGGCAAGCCCATTGCCCACGATCCGCGTAGGCGCGAGTGCTCGCTCGCGTCGGTCACGTCATTGACATTCGCAGACAAGCAGCTCTTGGCGATGGACTACTGGGAACCGGTTGGTTACTTGCTGGACGAGGCGTCGGACATGGTGCCTGGCACCTCGTCAGCTGAGGCCCACACCTGATTCACACGTAGCTGAGGCCCACACCTGATTCACACGATGGGCAGATACCACACGTTGAAGGGGCGACTCACATGAGTCGCCCCTTCAACGTCGTTGTGAAAAATCTGAATCAGCGGCCGCCGTACAGTCCGCCTTCGCCGCGGTCTTGCTCGTCTTCGTTCTCGTTGCTGGTTTCGTTCTCGTCCTCGTCATCTCCGAGAGGTTCGAGCCCTTCCTCTTCGCGCATGCGCTGTTCGTATGCGCGACGACGATTGCGTGCTTCGAGACGGGCGAGGAAATCCGGATCGTCGTCCGGGGCTACCGGGCCCGTGGGCTTTTTCGGGCGACTGAAAGGATTAGCGGAACCACTTGGCCGTGTGTAATCGGCTTTGAAAATGTACTGGTATTTGAAAAACAGCCAGATCAGCGCTCCGAGCACGGGCACGATAGCAATCAGCAATAACCACACGGGTTTGCTGATACGCGCCGGCATCTTGGACGAATCCGTGCGGGCAGCGTCAATGAACGCGTAGATAATCAACGCGACGCCAATGATAATCGGTATTACTCGAGCCACGCGCCCCACCCTAGTTCAAATATTGCGCAATATAAATATGGTTCAGTCACAGCCGAATCCTCCTCGGGGCGGACGGACATAGCAGGCAACACGCTGGCCGTGACATTATGATCGGATCATCCTAGAAGTGAGGTGACAATGAGAGTTACTTTCGATCAGGGCACCGCCGATCGGCACCGAAATAACGTGATGGGCACGAGCGGTGACCTCGCCCAGGCCGCATCCTCCGTGGCAGGCCAGGATATCTCGGCGGGCTTTGGCATCATGTGTTCGTTCCTCGCACCTAATTTCCTTGACGTTGCAAGCGCGGTTGACGAGGCGCTGCGCGTGACGCGCGACCGGGTTGACACCATCT
>JAAYGH010000106.1 GCA_012727825.1 Trueperella sp. | reverse complement strand
CAACAAGGGCCCCGTGGAAGCAGGCGGCACGTCCGTCGGCCTTGGCATCGAGCTCCCGTTCGAGCAGGGCATGAACGACTACGTGGATCTTGGCATCAATTTCCGCTATTTCTTCGTGCGCAAGATGATGTTCGTGAAGTACTCGCTCGGCTTCATCGTCATGCCCGGTGGCTACGGTACGCTCGACGAACTTTTCGAGGCGCTCACGCTTGTACAAACTCACAAGGTCTCCTCGTTCCCGGTTGTCCTTGTGGGCAGTGAATTCTGGGGCGGACTCATCGAATGGATTAAGACGACACTTTTGAATGAGGGCCTCATCAGCCCCGGTCATGAAGAAATTTTCACCGTCGTCGACACCGCCGAAGAAGCGGTTCAAGTGGTCCTCGATGGTGTGCACAGGCTCGCTGATGAGATTCGAAACGGTGATGACGTCGTCGAACAAGACTGATCAGCTCCCTCGAGGCACACCACGTGCAGGCGATTCCACGATTAGTGGCATCGTGTCGAGTGCGATAACTATTGGCACCGCTTCGTTTTGAGCTATGTGATTTTTCAGCGCAAACCCTGCCATGGTGCGGGTTTTCGCGTAGAATCAAGGGTGAATGTGGGCGTATCGAGCGCCCCGGAAGGAGAAAATTCCATGGCAGCCATGAAACCGCGTACTGGAGATGGACCGCTTGAAGCCGAGCGAGATATCCATGGCACGACTCTAAGGATGCCGTTGGAGGGCGGGGGCCGTCTGGTACTCGAACTTGACGACGATGAAGTCAAGTCCCTTCACGAGGTTCTGGATAAGCTCCTGAAGCTCTAGCGCTTCACGCTGATCATCACACCGTCCCCTAGGGGAATGAGGCTGGAGACTAAGTCTTCAGCCTCAAGCAATTCTCGGCCAAGATTTCGTAGCGCGACAGTCGATTCGTCGCGGCGGGCCGGGTCTGCCACGCGGTCAGCGTTGAGCGCGTGTGCGAGCACGAGCGTTCCTCCGGAGCGGAGCATACGCAGGGCCTCTGAGACATCGCCGGCGGCTTCCGCCGGATCGGCATCGATCAGCACGAGGTCATAAGAATTACTTGACAGGCGCGGGAGCATATCGGCGCTACGACCGTTGATGAGGCGATAGCGGCCCGACCGGACCTTGGCGGCAGCGAAATTATTTCGTGCGTAATTTTGCGCTTCTGAATCGATGTCAATACTTGTGAGGACCGAATCATCGGAGGCCGCAAGCAGGTAAAGGCCTGAGACACCCGTTCCCGTACCCACTTCTGCGATGTGCTTGACACCGCCCATCGTGGCGAGCGCGGTGAGGAAATGTCCCGTTGCGGGGGAGAGGGCGTCGATCCCAAGTTCTGCGGCCTGCGTGCGTGCCTGATCCGCTAACTGGTTATCCTGAACGATGTGCTCAGCGTAGGTCCACGACTGTGCCTTATCGACTGCCATTATCTCTCCCTGATTTTTGCGTTAACTGTAGGTGCACGTACGCCACTATGTTACGTTGCTCGGCCGGTCATTGTTGCACAGGAGGCACATCTGGTCGGGCGGGTCTGTGCGTGACGAAGCGGGGTGGACGATCGCTTGATCGTCCACCCCGCTTCTGACGTAGGTCTTAGTTCACAGGTGCGACGCCAAGCGACATTCCTGATAGTCCGCGTGCACGGCGGCTGAGCTGGGAAGCGATGTCCCTGATCACCTTCTGTGCAGGTGAGTCGCCGTCCTGGCCCGAGTAGGGGTTGCCGGCGTCGCCACCTTCACGCAGCTCCTGCTCGAGTGGAACGTGGCCCAGTACGGGCACCTCATAGCCAAGTGTGCGGGAAAGCTGTGCCGCCACGGTCTCGCCACCGCCCGTGCCAAAGATGTCCATCTTGGTGCCGTCCGGCATTTCGAGGTGGGACATGTTTTCGATGATGCCCACAACACGCTGGTCGGTCTGACCCGCCATCATGCCTGCGCGCTCCGCCACATCCGCCGCGGCAACCTGCGGAGTCGTGACAAGCACGATCTCCGACTTGGGGATCAGCTGCGCGACCGACAGGGCCACGTCGCCAGTGCCTGGTGGAAGATCGATGAGGAGCACATCGAGATCGCCCCAATACACGTCAGCGAAGAACTGCTCGAGAGCGCGGTGCAACATGGGGCCGCGCCACACGACTGGCCCGTTCTCCTGCATGAACATGCCGATGGAGATGGTCTTCACATCGTGTGCGATCGGCGGGATGATCATTTCATCCACGACCTGTGGGGGAGTATTGACACCCATCATCTGGGGAATCGAGAATCCGTAAATATCAGCATCCACGACGCCGACGCTGAGACCCTGCTGGGCTAGAGAGGTTGCGAGGTTGACCGTCATCGACGACTTTCCAACGCCGCCCTTACCCGAGGTCACCGCATACACGCGCGTCAAATTTCCAGGCTGAGAGAACGGAATGATGCGTTCGGCCTGTCCGCCACGCAGCGTTTTGCGCAGTTCGGCCTTCTGCTCGTCGTTCATCACTCCCATGACGACCTCAACAGCGGTAACGCCCTCAAGGACGCTGACGGCATTTTGGGTATCGCTCGTAATGGTGTCGCGAAGTGGGCAACCGGCCGTTGTGAGATCGATGCCGACGACGACCTTTCCGGCGTCGTCGATATCTACGGAGCGCAACATACCCAGTTCGGTAATTGGGCGCTTGATCTCGGGGTCAATGACCTTCGCGAGCTCTGTCGTAATTTCTTCAATGCTCGGTAAATTCATATCTTTATCCTATCCTCACATGTGTTAATTCACGAACGCAGAGCACGGCGCTCGCTGGGTCAAGGATCGTCTCCTAGGCGTGGGTGTCTCGTTCCGAGTCGAGGGAGGTGGGCTCGTGACCGGCAAGGCGGGCCTCGAGTTCGGCGATCGTTGCGTTCAGTTCAGTGATGGTGTCGTCCCTGCGGGCAAGTTCACTCGCGAGTTCGTTATCGGCGGCCTGCTCCATCTGGTCGCGCATTTCCGACCGGACGAAGTCGCGGGTCGCGAGCTCCCGCATTGACATACGCAGCGATGCAATTTCCCGGGTGATGAACTCCGTATCAGCGAGATTGCGTTCGGCCTGCTGGCGATCTTGCTGGGCACTCACGCGATCACGGGCATCCTGGCGATTCTGCGCCAACAAAATAAGTGGTGAGGCGTACGACGCCTGCAACGACAACATGAGTGTTAAGGCCGTGAAACCGAGCGCGGCGGAATCGAAGCGAAGATTGACAGGCCCAAACGAGTTCCAGACCAGCCACACGACCACGAAGAGAGTGAGCCAGATAATGAACCGGGGCGTGCCAGTAAAGCGAGCAATACGTTCGGCGATTACGCCGGTTGCGTCCGAGTCGCGTCTGCTCCGTCGAAAGGCGCGGCGCCGCTTGTCGAGTGGCTGATCAAAGGTTTCAGGCATCGCGGGCCTCCTCATCATTCATGTCGGTTGCTGTGTCCTCATGTTGGCTCATGCCAGAGGTTGGTGCCTCAAAATATGCTTCGGGATCGCGAAGTTCGCTTTTGATGTGCGCGGCGATTTTTTCGTCTGCGGCTATTTCAGCCGTGGTCAATTCTGCTGCCACCATGCCGGGCGTCTGGCTACCGGGCGTCTGGTTATCGGCCGTCTGGCTATCGGCCGTCAGTTGCATTCCGGCCTGCTCGGGGTCGGCATGGCGGTCATCGATATGCGAATCGACGGCTGCCTCGTCTGCCGAGCGCCAGTCGCGCGGCATGAGGT
>JAAYGH010000105.1 GCA_012727825.1 Trueperella sp. | reverse complement strand
CGAGACGGCCGACCTTGCCCATCATGTCCGGGGTTGCAACCGCGGCGTCGAAGTCGGTCCAGCCGCCCTCGACCTTGGCGATCAGATCGTCGTCGCCGACCTCGTCAGCGCCGGCGTCAAGTGCCGCCTGAGCGTTCGGGCCCTGTGCGAAGACGATGACGCGGGCGGTCTTGCCCGTTCCGTGCGGGAGGTTGACCGTGCCGCGCACCAGCTGGTCAGCCTTGCGCGGATCAACGCCAAGGCGGAACATTACTTCGACAGTGGAGTCGAACTTGGTGACGGAGGTCTTCTTGGCGAGGTCAAACGCCTCGCGCGGGGGGTACAGCTCGCCGCGCTGAACGAGTTCAGCCGCTTTGCGATAATTCTTTGAGCGCTTTGCCATTCTGCTTTTCTCCTTAGGCAGTCGTGGGAAACGAACCCGCTCGGGGCTCTACCACGGCAACTTGGGTGTCGCTATTAAATCTGGTCGGTGGTGACGCCCATCGAACGCGCGGTGCCAGCAATGATGCGAGCAGCGTTATCGATGTCGTTTGAGTTAAGGTCCGGTTCCTTGGTTTTGGCGATCTCGCGCAGTTGCTCTGCGGTGAGGTGGCCAACCTTATCGGTGTGCGGAACACCGGAGCCCTTTTTGATGCCCGCGTACTTCTTAATGAGGTCAGCGGCCGGCGGGGTCTTGGTGATGAAGTCGAACGAACGGTCTTCATAGACGGTGATCTCAACCGGAATGACGTTTCCACGCATGGATTCGGTCGCGGCGTTGTACGCCTTGACGAAATCCATGATGTTCACGCCGTGCTGACCCAGCGCGGGGCCAATCGGCGGTGCGGGCGATGCTGCTCCAGCTTCAATCTGGAGCTTGATCAGACCTGCAACCTTCTTCTTGGGAGGCATAATTGATCCTTCTTTGTTACTAGGGAACCATCATCATGGCAACGATGACGGGCGTCATTCAGCAGTCAGGGGATGGATGCCTTGCGGCAGTACGGCTGGAGTTGCCGGACTAGTCCATCTTCTTGATTTGGCTGAAAGACAGGTCGACCGGGGTTTCCTGGCCGACAAGAGTCATGAGCACGGTGAGCCGTTGGTTCGCCGCGTCAACCTGTGAGATTGTAGCTGGCATTCCGACCCACGGCTCCGTGGTGAGCGTCACGGTCTCGCCAACCTCGTAATCGACGAGGGTCACCGCAGCATCGGTAGCAACAGGCTTACCAGCGGCCTTTGCGGCCTCAGCAACTTCTTGCTCGACGATCGGAGTGAGCATGTCCACGACCTCGCGATGGGTTAACGCGACTGCATCACGGCCATTTCCAACAAAGCCGGTAACACCGTTCGTATCCTGAACAGCGCGCCACGAATCGTCGGTCATTTCCATACGAACAATCGCGTATCCGGGCATCCGCACACGTGACACGAGCTTGCGTTGACCCTTCTTCACCTCGTAGACCTGCTCCATCGGCACCTGAATCTCGAAGATGTAATCTTCCATGTTCAGCGTGTGGATGCGGTGCTCGAGATCCTGCTTGACTCGCTTCTCGTAGCCGGCGTAGGTGTGCAACACATACCATTCGCCTGGCAGACCCCTGATCCGCTTGCGGACGGTGTCCTCCGCGCTTTCTTCCTCGTCGTCTTCAGCCGGGGCGTCCTCGGCATCAGGACTGTCAGCAGGCGCGTCCTCAACCGAGGGCTCCTCGGTGGGCGCATCGTCGGCACTATCGATGTTTAACTCGGGCGTACTGGTATCGGGTGCGTCAGCGTCGGCTACATCAGCCGGGGCCGCCTCGTCCTCCGTCGCTTCTGCATCAAGGACGGCTTCTTCCGGAGCGTCAGTGGATGCGGAAACGTCCGCCGGGGAGGCGGAATCGGAAAAGAGTTCGTCGCGTACGAATTCTTCTTCGGACATTGTCCCTACTTTCGGTAGTTAATTACGAGTTGCTTTAACCGAAGATCCAGAACATGGACTGGTTAAAGACAAGATCGAGGATCGAGACGAAGATCATCACGATCGTCACAAAGAACACCACCGTAAGGAAAAGGTTCCACAGCTCCTTACGAGTGGGGCGCTGAACCTTCTTAAATTCGGCAAGAACTTCCTTGAAGAACGTGACAATACGACGCCACAGACTCTTCTTCTCCGTGGACTTACGGCCACGTGACGATGCGCTCGCTGCTTGGCTCATCGGTGTTGTCCTCTCGATTATGTGGAAAACGGCCCAAACTTTGGGCCGCCTTCATCGCAGGGCAGGAGGGACTCGAACCCACAACCCCCGGTTTTGGAGACCGGTGCGCTACCAATTGCGCCACTGCCCTTTGGCCCGACATCAATGATGCCTGACGGCGCAAGGTTGTTGCCAGACACGGCAACTCGCACAAGTCTAGTCAGATTGTTGCTGAAACTCTAGGCAGGTGAGTCTGGGCGTCTGTAATTCTCGACACGTTCGCCCCGGCTTGACCGGAAGGCACCCCGCCGTGCCCCTACACAGTTGTTGGAACTGAGTACGAATACTGAACGCCGCCAACGGTCGCCGACCACTTCTGACACGATACTCCTATGGCTATAGAACCTAAGAACAGAGTATCGAAGCGCCTCGGCGCGCTTCAACCATCAGCAACCCTCGCAGTCGACGCCAAGGCGAAGGCACTCAAGGCCGAGGGCAAGCCAGTCATCGGTTTTGGCGCCGGCGAACCAAACTTCCCCACTCCGGCGCACATTGTTGAGGCGGCTGCCGAAGCGACTAGAGATCCGAAGAATCACAAGTACACCGTGGCAAAGGGTCTGCCCGAACTTCGCCGCGCGATCGCCGCGAAGACGAAGGCCGATTCCGGAGTAGACGTCGATCCGGAGAACATCATCGTCACAAATGGCGGTAAGCAGGCCGTCTATCAAGCCTTCGTGTCGTTGCTTGACGACGGCGATGAAGTCATCTTGCCCGCCCCCTACTGGACCACCTATCCCGAAGCAATCGAGCTAAGTGGCGGCGTTCCCATCGAGGTGCTCGCAGGCTCCGATCAGGGCTATAAGGTCACGATCGAGCAGTTGAACGATGCGCTCACTGACCGCACGAAGGTGCTCCTTTTGTGCTCGCCATCGAATCCCACGGGATCGGTTTACTCCGCCGACGAGCTCGCGGCTATTGGCGCATGGGCACTTGAGAATGGCATCTGGATCATCTCTGACGAAATCTACGAACACCTCGTGTACGAAGGCGAGATGGCCTATATCCTCGCCGAGGTACCCGAACTACAGAACCAGACAATCGTGGTGAACGGCGTGGCGAAAACCTACGCCATGACCGGTTGGCGCGTGGGTTGGATGCACGGCCCGGCTGACGTCATGAAAAAGGTGGCGAACTTCCAATCGCACGTCACGTCCAACGTCTCGAACGTTTCGCAGGTGGCGGCGCTCGCTGCTCTTGAGGGCGATCAGAGCGTGGTGGCTGAGATGAAAGAAGCCTTCGACCGCCGCCGAAAGAAGCTCGTGGAGATGCTCCGCGAGATTGATGGCTTCGAGGTTCCGGTTCCGACGGGTGCGTTCTACGTATACCCGAACGTGTCGAAAGTGCTCGGCAAGGAGATCAACGGTCGTGTGGCGAACACGAGCTCCGAGCTGGCCGAACTCATCCTTGACGAGGCAGAAGTTGCCGTTGTCCCAGGCGAAGCATTCGGCGCGCCCGGTTACATCCGCATGGGTTACGCCCTGTCTGACGAGGACCTCGTCGAGGGCGTGGAGCGTCTTCAGAGACTCTTTGCGTAACTTCCCGACGACGGGCGTCCAGCTTCACGCTGGGCGCCCGTTTTTCGTGTGCGCCATCATCGATCGCGCGAGCATGAAAGGACGGGGATCACGCTACCTGACTGCGGTCAGGCGAGGTCCATATCCCGCGTCGCGCTCGGCCTCGCGGGCAGTGACGAGCCAGGCTTCAACGACATCGAGCCGTGCCAGTGCCTGCTTTTTCCAGTTGCTTCTCCCCCGCTGGCGGGCGGAAGCCACAAGCGAGAGAGCGACGCCGGCCGCGGATGCTGCGAGCGCCACCGGATCGACCTCGGTGCGTGCCCGCTCGAACCATCGATCGGTGATTGCGCCGACGTTCTTGTATTTCGAATTCAAGCTTGGAAGCACCGAGAGGTGACCAAGCAGGCAGCCCCAGTCGTCGGCGCGGTAGCCGGGCCCGAACGTGTCGAGGTCGAGAAGTCCGGACACGCGACCCGTTGACGGAGAGACCAGCACGTTGGCTTCGTAAAAATCTCCGTGCGTAGGAACGAGCGGGCCATAATCGGCCTCGGCGCGGTAGCGGCGAATCTCGCTGGCAGCGGCCCCGGCGCGGTCGGCGATGTCGGGTAGGGACACGCTTGCGGCGTGGGCGTAGTGCTCGCAACGTTCAGCCCACGCAGGCCGTCGCTTGAGGCCTAAGCCGATCAGAGGAAGCGCCTCGAGAGTTGCCGACAACGACGCGAAGGTCACGTCGAGATTCCCGCCGCGCACATAGATTTGGGACAGCGGTGTGCCGGTGACAGCCGTTGTGAGTACGAGCCCATCGGCGTTGGACTTTGCTACCCGAGGCGTCGGAAGCCTCGCCTTCTCAAACGCCGTGTGGCGATGGAGGAGAGCCTCCCGCGCACCAGGTCGCACGACCTTCGCGTAGAAGTTCTCATCCTCCCCCTCAACTCGCAACACAGCGCGCCGAGTGGGCCGGTAGCCAAGAAGTTCGACGTCGACGCGCCGACCAACGAAGGTCGAGAGCGGTTCAGGATCGCATGCAAGCTCAAGCGCGGGCAATTCGGGGTCGTTCGGAAACTCCCACAGGTGAACGGGCAGGGCGTCCGCATATAGCGTTTTAGCGTCTGCGCGCGCGAGCCTGTCGGGGCGAATTGTCGCCGTCGTCGCCACAAGATAGAGGTCCTCGCGGACCCGCCGCTCCCGATCGTCGCCGTGGAACCTATCCCACACCACTGAATATCCGACGGAGACGCTCGCTCCGGGGCGGTGGTTCACCGCGTGAACGTGCCAAGACCGCACTACCCCGTCACCACGGAGAGCGACGGCGAGCATGTCGCCTGCCGAGGGGCCCGTGAGGAGATCAACTGCGCGCCGTTCGTTACTGCGTGAAACTGTCATGGTTCCTTTATAGGAGTCTTTGGACTGCGCCTCAAATGCTCGGCGTGTATCGCTCTCAAAAGTGTCTATGCAGGCTGGGGCGGAGGACGGCTAGACTAGGCCGCATGCGAGACTTGACGACCCTGCCCAAAGCGCATCTGCACTTGCACTTTACAGGCTCGATGAGGGTGTCGACGCTCGCGGATCTTGCCATCGAACAGGGCATCCGCCTTCCGGCGAACCTCACAGATACAACAGCACTCCGAGTCCCCGCCAATGAACGGGGCTGGTTCCGCTTCCAGCGCGCCTATGATGCAGCGCGAACCGTTGTACGGAGTGAAGAGTCGATGCGGCGCATTGTGCGCGAGGCGGCCGCTGACGATGCGGCAGAAGGCTCGCGCAGGCTTGAGCTTCAGATCGACCCCACCTCCTATGCGCCGTTTGTAGGGGGCATCACTCCGGCTCTCGAGATCGTCCTTGACGAGGCGAACCTCGCGTCGAAGACAACGGGTGTACAGGTGGCAATCATCGTCGCCGCCTCGCGCATCAAACACCCACTCGACGCTCGCACACTCGCCCGGCTCGCGGCCAAGCATGCTGGCAACGGGCCCGGTCAGGTGATCGGCTTTGGGCTATCTAACGATGAGCGCCGGGGCGTGACGTCGAAGTGGTCCTCCGCATTCAATATTGCACGCCGGGCCGGACTGGCGTCGGTGCCGCACGCGGGCGAGCTACTGGGCCCCGGTCATATTCGGGAGGTCGTCACGCACCTGCGACCCACACGACTCGGGCACGGCGTACGCGCGGCCGAGGACTCTGATCTACTCGCGCGCATCGTGGGCGCAGGCATCGCGCTCGAGGTGTGCCCGACGTCGAACGTCCAGCTCGGCGTGTATTCGGCACCCGACGAAGTGCCCTTGCGCAGGCTCTCGGATGCGGGCGCCCAAATTGCACTTAGCGCAGACGACCCGCTTCTCTTTCTCTCCCGGTTGACTGACCAGTATGAGATCGCCCGCGAGCAGGGGTTTTCCGACGCCGAACTCGCAAGTTTCGCAAAGGACTCGATCACGGCTTCGATGGCTACGGTCGAGTCCAAGCAGCGGTGGTTGCGCGAGGTTGATGACTGGCTAACCGCGCCCGTCCAGACTGACGCGGAGGTCAAGGCATGAGCCTCAATCCGTCGTCGTTTATTTGGGGTGGTGCCGGCAGGCGAGCCCAGCGAACGCTCCTCAATATCGATGGTCGCTTCGTACGCATTCACCGCATCGGCGCACCACCGCCGGGACTCAACCGACTCCGGATCGATGCGGTCGGGGATGATCGCGTGACGTTCGTACTGATTCACGGCATCGGGTTGTCCTCGACCTACATGACACCCCTTGCTGAGGAACTCGCCGAATACGGTGAGGTGTTCATCATGGACCTGCCGGGGGCGGCGAGCCTTCCCTCGCCCGGCGATCCACTATCAATATCTGGATTTGCGGCACTTGTGGACGCCGCAATGACCCTCAACGGCATTCAGGACCCCATTCTCGTCGGGCATTCGATGGGCGCCCAGATCGTCGTGGAGCTGATGGCCCGCCGACCCGATCATTTCCGGCGCGCATGCCTCATCGGTCCGCCGGTCAATGCCGCCGAACGCAACCTGCCGCTTCTGGTGGTGAACTACCTCAGATCGGCGCTCTTTGAGGAGGTTGAACTCGTCCGCGTAGCGACCTTGAGCTACCTGCGCTCGGCGCACTACTGGGTGATGAAGACGTTACCGACGTTAATGAAGTACCCGATCGAGGAGCGCATGGCCCTGGTCGGTGATGAAGCGCGTGTGATCATTCTGCACGGCGAACACGACTACCTAGTACCCACCGCATGGGCAGACTATTTGGCCAGCCAGGCGACGAACGCAACGTGCATCCTCATCCCTGGTGCCGCGCATTCGACGATCTATTCCGATGACGACGACGTCGCCGCGGCGGCGCTCTCCCTTCTGACGACGGCCGAACGGGAGGCGGGAGCCCGGAAGTCGCAGCGTGCAAGGAACGCGCATGACTAAGATCCGTGACGTCATCGCGGACTATCTCTGGTTCGCTCGTAACATCATCGCCACCCCGCGGGCGCATGTCCCATCGAGGTCGAACAACACGCGGGCAACGATCGTCATGCTCCCGGGAATCTTAGAAGATGGCAGCTACTTCCAGTCAACCTTCGAGCCGTTGGAAAAGTCGGGCTACGACGTCGTTCAGCCTGATCTGGGCCGCATGCTCGCACCAGTTCCCGAGCTCGCACGCCTCGTCATCGCGGATGTCGCGAAGCGGTTTGGCGAGGATCCTGACCTGCCGATCATCCTGCTGGCGCACTCAAAAGGCTCGCTGGTGGGCAGGGCCGCCCTTGCCGCACTCCCCGAGGGCGTGCACGGACTGATTGCGATCGCCGCCCCGTGGAACGGCAGCAGTATGTCCAACCTTTTCCCGTGGGTGAAAGCGCTCGCCAGCATGGCTCCGAAAGGGCCGGCGCTGGCCCAGCCCTGGGGTGCCGTGCGAGAACACCATCTGCGCAGTCGCATCTATTCACTCAGCCCCACGTGGGACCTGCACATTCCCGAGGGTTCTCAACTTGAGGGAGCAACAAACATTCCGCTCAAGGTCTCCGGTCATTTCCGCGGGATTGGCGCCCCGCACACCCTCAACGTCGTTGTGTCATGCATCGAGGAACTGATCGATCTTGGGCCGATCCGCACGTCCTAGATATCGAGCCCGACGACCACCGGTTCGGGCGCAAGCCGCACACCGAATTTTTCTTCGACGCCGTCGCGCACTTCCCGTGCGAGCGCGGCCACGTCCTCAGCGCTCGCCTCGCCACGGTTGGTGAGAGCCAAGCAGTGTTTCGTCGAGAGCGCCGCGGGTCCGGGCATGTTGTAGCCGGCTGGGAATCCAGCATGATCGATAAGCCACGCAGCCGAGCTTTTCACCTGGCCTTCGATCGTGGGCGCCGCAGACCCAATTTGGTTCACTGCATCATGCTTGGCTACCCCAAATCGCGGCGCGCTCACGGGAAGGTGCTCAGCCTCCTTCTCCGTCAGGACGGGGTTCGTGAAGAACGAGCCGAGCGAGTATGTGTCGCGGTCTGAATCATCAAGCACCATGCCCTTAGAGCGGCGCAGCTCGAGAACGGCGGCCCGCACGTCCGCGGAAGGGGCTCGCTTGCCAAGCTCGATGTCGAGTTTGTTGGCAAGCTGCACGTAGCTCACGGGCCGTGAGAGAGTGGCTCGGCGCATGTGCAAATCGACCGACAGCACAACCCAGCGCGGACTCGCACCAAACTCCCCCATCGACCTTTTCAGAATGGAATCACGATAACCAAACTTCATGTCGGACAGAAAAAGCGTGCGGGTACGCTCCTCGGCGCGGTCGTAGACGCGCACGGACGCGAGAGTCTCAGCCAGCTCCTGGCCGTAGGCGCCAATGTTTTGTACCGGTGCAGCACCGACAGAGCCCGGGATACCCGAGAGCGCTTCGATGCCCATCCAGCCGTGCTCGATCGCGAAGACGACCGCATCGTCCCACGGCGTGCCAGCAGTGATGCGCATTTGCCCACCGCCACATCCATCATCCATCAGTGGCGTGATCTCGGTGCGGGCATCCCGCACGACGACGCCGTCGAACGGCTCGTCAGACGCCAAGATGTTCGAGCCTCCGCCGATGACAATGAGGGGCGCGCCCTCGGCGTCGGCCTGCGCAACGGCGT
Organism: Trueperella sp.; assembly: GCA_012727825.1. GTDB lineage: Bacteria > Actinomycetota > Actinomycetes > Actinomycetales > Actinomycetaceae > Trueperella. The sequence goes on along the minus strand of JAAYGH010000105.1, from coordinate 2,212 downwards.
CGATAATCTCGGCCTCGCTCGTCGCGTTGACCACGGTAGACACAGGGCCGCCCACGCCGATCGTCGTCATGTCGGCAAACGAGCCAGTGCCACGCATGCGATGGGATGGAACGGGTGGGACCGTCATCGTCGGTTCGGAAGGTTCAGGTATAGAGCACGTCATGTGCCCAGCTTAGCGCCGGCCAAGGTAGCGGTCGATGGCCCACGCGACAGGCGGAATGAGATTCTTTTGAAACTCGCCAAGTTTTTCCATGATCGTGGGGATAAAACGGGACTTGAAGCGCATGAGCGAATCGTCAAGGGAACCATCAACCCCGCCCAGCGACACGTTAGCCAACCCGTCCGCAAAGCCGTCCTCCAACGCGCGCACCCACATGAGATGTTGCGCTGGAATGTTGCCGTAGTTTCGGTTCGTTCCCGCATATAACATCTCGGCACTCGGCCCAAAGCGCACCATGAGCACTCCGGCCAGAGTGACCTGATTGCCGTCCACTTTCTGGCGTTCCTCGAGATCTGCGATGTGCTTCGCGGCCGCCTGTTCCTCCTGGGTGAGGCGGTTAATCTTCTTCTTCGCGTTGTCCGGCGTGCCCTCTAGTTCGGCACGCGCCTCAGCCTGCGCGTTGCGGTACTTCGTCAGCGCATCGGCAATATCAAGCGACGCGATGTAGATGCGGGCATCGGAGCCAAAGGCGTCAAGGATCTGCTCGTAGTAGGCACGCGAACGTAGCCGAATATCCTTTTCCTTCTCCGTCTCAGTGATCACATCAAGGAATTGATCGAGGACCTCTGCCCCGCCGTAGGTGACGTCGACGTAGCGGTTGCGGGCATTATTTGCCATCGTGCGTGACTTCTTGGGCAGCGCCGCAAAGAATTCACCTTCGGGCGCAAGCGTGACGGGAATGACGCGCGGCTGAAGCGTGTCGGTCATACCGCTCACAAAGCCACGATGCGCAAAGCCCACGCCTTCAATCCTGCGCATCACGTCGAGCGCCTCAGGATCGTAATCATCGGGAAGCTCACCAAGCATGCCAGCCTTGACCGCAACGGGCGGATCGATCCGCACCGCGACTGCCCGGAATTTCTTAGCAAAGTTCGTCAGACCCGTCAGATAAGCCTCAAGGATCTGCGGTTGGCCGTAGTCAAGGACCGGACCATGCGGCACGTACCAGAAGCTCAACCCAAGAGGAAGAGGCCGACGCAGCACTAGACCGGCCGCGACAAGGTTGCCCGCACCGTCACGAAGGCCGGTCAGCGAGTGGTCCCATCCAGATTTGACCTTCGCCCATGCGGCGGACTGCAACACACAGCCGTTGACGGCTGCCGCAACGAAAGCGTCATACTCTTGAGCATCAATCGAGCCAACAAACTTCACACGATCATCCTTTCCATGGGTTCAGCCTACCCGTCGTCTCCCATCCGTACGGTCAAGTAACGAGAGCAAAGCTGACCTGCGGGTGGTGCTTGCACGCAAAAGGCCCCCGCCCAAGCGGAGGCCTTCACTGACGCTAGTTCCTAGCGAGTTTCGCGGTGCGTCGTGGACGCATTGCACCTGGGGCAGAACTTCTTCATTTCCAGGCGATCCGGCGTGTTACGACGGTTCTTCTTCGTAATGTAGTTTCGCTCCTTGCAAACCTCGCATGCGAGGGTGATCTTGGGGCGAACGTCTGCAGACTTAGTAGCCACTGTTTTTCCTCACGTCCGGCTTGGAAGCAAATGCTTCATTGTTCTGTTATAGGGCGGGCGCCCTACTGGTCGTAGCGAGAGCGGGGTTCGAACCCGCGACCTCACGATTATGAGTCGTGCGCTCTAACCAACTGAGCTACCTCGCCTCAAACACTCCACAAGAAGTTTTAGTTCTCACGAAATGAATGGAGCCCCGAGAGGGAATCGAACCCTCGACCTTCTCCTTACCAAGGAGATACTCTACCGACTGAGCTATCGGGGCGGCGCTGGCAAGTTTACCAATAAAGGCATTCTGTCCAACATCGCTGGGCGGTGATGCTCACCACCCGGGCGCTACTACGTAGCTGTGGCGGATGAGGGATTCGAACCCACGTAGCTCTCGCGTCTGATTTACAGTCAGATACCATTGGCCGCTCGGTCAATCCGCCTCGATGCGGATCAGATCCACATGCGACTATTGAGATTAGCAAATCTCACCGTAGGGGTGTCAAACCAGAATGACATCTCGGACTGCCGCGATGGTCACATT
>JAAYGH010000012.1 GCA_012727825.1 Trueperella sp. | reverse complement strand
GTGGATTGGGAAAAATCCGGGAGGACAGCTGAATAAAATGGACATATCTACTCCCCACGAGGGTCCGTGCTCGCACAGGCCTTTCGAATCGCACCGAAGGAGGTGCTCGCTGTGCTCGTCGAATTTCCCAACGACCCCGGGTTGGCTACCGGGTCCGGTCCAGATACTCTCGAACGGTTTAATTCGGCACGTTCGCAGCAGGCCGTGGAGGCACTTAACCTTCTTAACAAGGCGCTCGCAATGTTAACGGAAATCAACGTCACCGCCTTGGATAGACAGGTGAGGCTCGATCTCTCCCGGGAATTGGCGCGCGGGAAGATCCGAATGGACGCCATTCGGTCTGGCGTCTTAGCTGAGGTCGATGTGAGGAAAGATTGGGAGGGTGGCTCCACCCGCACATTGGTTGACTTGGAGCAGAAAGTTTCTCAAGAGCCCCGTCGCCAATCTCAACAAAATATCGCCCGAGCACGTGATCTGGTTGAGGATTTACCCCTGTTCCGCGAGGCAAACTTGGCCGGCCACGTTGCTCCGGCATATATCGATCTTGTGCGCTCAGCTATCCGATCACCGAAGCTGAAAGCGCAGTTGGCCGAACAGGTGGAAGGCGAGGCATTTTTGCTCGAAGCCGCGTTGAATTTGACCGTTGAGAACTTCCGCAATGCGGTCAGGACATGGTCGATCAAGCATTCGCCTGCCGCGGAAGAGCGAGCCGAAGAAGAGCTGGCCCGGCAAGAAAAGCTCCACATGTTCGAAAAAGATGGCACATGGATTCTCAACGGAACCTTCACGAAGATGAATGGACAAAAAATCTACACCGCGCTTCAAGGCGCCATGGGGCGCAAGGGCAAAGGAGACCAACGGCCGTTTCCCGAGAGGCGTGCGGCGACGCTCGTAGAGTTGTGTGAGCGCGCCGTTCAAACTGGTGAGGTCCAACCACATGCGCGCTTGGTTCCCCACATTTCTGCACTTGTGAACCTCGAAACGCTTCTCGTCGCCGACGCACGTGCCGAGATGAGCCAGGATCTTGAGAACCAGCGAGAATTTCACGGCCAAGGCGATCACGATCCCGTGCTTGGCAAACTCCGAGCCATCATCCCCGCCGGCATCGCTGCGAAGCACTTTGAAAGTCTCGACCCCGCACACCTCGATGACGGAACACCCGTCACCCCTGCCCAGTTGCAGTTGATGATGTGCGACTCACAGATTTCGAGAATCATATTCAACGGCAGGTCACAAGTTTTTGACATCGGTAGAAAAGATCAGATCTGCACACCGGCTCAAGCCAGAGCGATTATCGCCAGGGATCGAACATGTAGATTCCCGGGGTGCGATCAAACCTATGCGACGAGCCAGATTCACCATGTTCAATATTGGGAACATGGAGGGCAGACAGATTTCAATAACCTCGTTCTGCTGTGCTGGCATCACCATAAAAAGATTCACGACGAACACATCGTCATCAAACACTACGAACGCGGATGGCAGTTCGTCACGAAGTATGGCCGCGTCATTGCCGATCCAAATGTGCGGCCAAGCCACTATTCCGGTAGCTGACTCGATTCATTCCTGAGATCACACGGCAAGCGCCGGAGGCTGACACCACGTGCGTAGATGCGACGCACAAGATTCTCCGCTGCGTCTGCGCTGTCGGGCGTATCAGCGTTTTCCGCTGTATCTGCGCTGCCCGCTGTATCTGCACAGTCAGCCGCGCCTGCGCTGCCAGACGTGTCTGCGCTGCCCGCCGCGTCTGCGTTTTCCGCTGTATCTGCGATGCCCGGCGCATCTACGCACGTGAGACCTAGTAACCTGTGGTTAACGATACACAGCACCCGCGGCGGAAAACTCACGCTATTAAGAGCTCGCAACGTCTGGGGATCCTCTGCGCATTGCGGTCCCGCTAAGGAAGGAACCATCCAACGATGAACACTGAAAGTGAGCTCCAAAAAACGGGCTCTCGCTGGATTCACAAGCTCCGCATGGTTGGGATTCTCGCCGCGGCAACCATGGTACTAACCGGGTGTGCACACGAAACAGGTCTGAGCATCAACGTCGAAGGCGGTCTCGGCAACCAAACAATGATGACCCGTGGGGACTCGACCTCGGGCATGGATGCAATCATCGAAGGACAACTGGGCTGGACGAGCGACAACTGCCTCGGTCTCGCACTCGACAACTCAATGGTCGTGACCCCTGCGGTGTTCCCATACCGCACAGTGTTCTTACCCGAGTGGGACGGAATTCAGCTCCGCGACGGCACGATCGTCATGATCGGTGAGCAGATGTCGACCGGCGGAGGGTACGTCGTCCCGCCTGGGGACATCATGCGCCACGTGCCCATCAACTGCCACGTCGACGGCGAAATCCCGTTCATGAATCAGTGAGCCTGTTGCACCTTCGCAACCCGCAAGTACCTGTGTCGGCGGAGACCAATCGACTCAACAACACCGCACCACCGCACCGAACGAGAGCCGCGACTCCTATGCGCAATACATGACTGTGATCGACGTTGTCGGTCTTAGTATCCGATCTGCTTTTCATGGGCCTGAACAGTCCATTCTGCGTGTATGCGAGGCAAATAGTTAGAGTATCTAATCCGCAGGCGCATGCCCTTTGTCGAGAAATAAATCAAGATTCCGACCACTGCGATCAGGTTGGCGGCGCCACCGAACAGGAGTGTCGAGCGTGGCCCAAGTACGTCGCCCAACCAGCCAATAATCGGTGCACCAATGGGGGTGCCACCGAGGAAGATCGCCATATAGATCGCCATGATACGACCCCGGAACAGCGGATCCGAACTGAGCTGCACCGCGGCGTTGGCAGACGTCATGACTGTCAGCGAGAAAAAGCCCGTGGGCACAAGCAAGGCTGCATACACGAGATAGTTCGGCGAAAACGCCAAGGCGATTGTCAGCAGCGAGAAGGCGAGGAGCGCAAGGAGGAGTGTGCGCATTCGGGGCCGCTGTCGGCGGGCTGCCATTAGCGCGCCGGCCAGCGTACCGAACGCCATAATCGTGCCAAGCAAACCGTATTCCCCCGAACCCTTGTCAAAGATTTCGGTTGCCATCGTGGCGTTGAAGATCTGGAAATTCAACCCGAACGTTCCGAGCACAAACACGATGACCAGGAGCACGATGATGTCCGGCTTCGTCTTCAAATATCTCAACCCGCCACGAATCGCGCCTTTGCGTGACGCGCGTGGAGATGGGTGCAACTCATCTTTATCCATGGCAACCAACGCAATGAGCATCGCCACGAACGACAGGGTGTTGATCAACAAAGCCGGTGCGACGTCGTCGTTGAACGCGGCGATCATGAAGCCCGCCGCGCCGGGGCCAATAAGCCGGGCACCATTAAACGACGTCGAATTCAGACCAACCGCATTCGCCACGCGTTCCTGCGACACAATTTCCGGCACAAACGCTTGGCGAGCCGGGTTGTCGAAAGAGACGATGATGCCTTGGGCAAACGCGAGTAAATAGACATGCCACAGTTCCGCAACATCCGTGAACACGATGAGCCACATCGCAAAGGAGTTCAGCATGAGCAACAGTTGCGTCACAATGAGCACGTTGCGTTTCGAAAACCGATCGACCACGCCACCTGCGTACGGCGCAAGGAAGGGTATCGCGAGGAACTGGAGCGCAGTGACGAGCCCAAGCGCCGACGACGACCCGTCCGTGAGGCTGGTCAGCACCAGCCAATCTTGGGCGATCCGGTGCACCCACGTGCCGATGTTCGAAACCAACGCTCCTGCGAAAAAGTAGCGATAATTTTTGACCTCGAACGATGCAAATGTGCGTGACACGTGGCTCCCTCTATGCGTTTCCGGCATACCACTTTAGTGGGTGCACGGGTTTCACGCTATCGGCTGGATCACCACATATCTGCAGGCAGAAGGCCATTTAGGGACAAAACCGAGGGACCAACATCAGCCTTCGCCGAAGTTTGCGAACCTCGTGTAATTACCTTGGAAGGCGAGCTCGATCGTTGCGGTCGGGCCGGAACGGTTCTTGCCCACAATGATTTCGGCCGGCGGATCGTCCGGAGAACCGTCCACATTCTCAGGACGGTTGATCAGGAGCACGACGTCCGCATCTTGCTCGAGTGATCCAGACTCACGAAGATCAGACACGGCTGGCTTCTTGTCGCCGCGTTGCTCGGGATTACGATTCAGCTGTGAGATCGCGATGATCGGGATCTCGAGTTCTTTGGCGAGCAACTTGATCGAGCGCGAGAAATCGGACACTTCTTGCTGGCGTGACTCCGGTGTGCGGCCACCGGAAGTTAGGAGCTGGAGGTAGTCGATGACGATGAGTTCGATGTCGTGCTGCTGACGCAGGCGGCGGGCCTTCGCACGGATTTCCATCATCGTGAGGTTCGGCGAATCATCCACGAGGAACGGTGCCGAGGAGATGCGGTCCAGCGTTGTTGAAATGCGGGCCCACTGGCTCTGGCGCAGATCGCCGGTGATGAGGTTCTTGAGGAAAACTTCCGATTCGGCGGCAAGCACACGCAGGCCGAGCTCGATCCGATTCATTTCAAGAGAGAAAAACGCAACGGGCTTCTTTTCCCGGATCGAGATGTGACGGCAAAAGTCCATGGCGATGGTGGTCTTTCCCATGCCAGGGCGCGCCGCAACGATGACCATCTGACCGGGACGTAGGCCATTGAGGGTCTCGTCGAGCGAGTGGAAACCGGTGGCCAGGCCATTCACGCCATCTTCACGACTCGCGTTGGCTTGGATCTCGGTGAGGAGTTCTCCGGCGAGATCCTTCATCTCGATGTGATCCTGTGTGGCGCGTGATTCGGTCATATTGTAGACCTCGGACTGCGCAAGGTTAAGCAGTTCGGCGACGTCGCCGCCGTCGGTGGTGTAACCCAGCTGGGTGATGCGCGTGCCCACCTCGATCAGCGTACGAAGCTTGGCCTGGTCAGCCACGATGCGCGCGTAATATCCGGCGTTGGCAGCGGTCGGCACCGAGTTGACGAGGTCAAAAATGTAGGTGCGGCCACCGACTCTTTCGAGATCGCCGTTCTTCGCCACCTCAGAGGAGACCGTAATCGCATCAGCCGGTTCCCCGCGACCGAAAATTTCCAGTATCGCGTTGAAGATGATCTCGTGTGCAGGCCGGTAAAAGTCGGTGGCAATCAGCACCTCAAGGACGTCGGCAATTGCATCCTTATTCAACATCATTCCGCCAAGAACCGAGCGTTCGGCATCGACATCCTGCGGTGGGATGCGATCAAACGACGCGCTAGACACTTCAGACACTGGGCCTCCTTCGAGCACTCCGAGGTGCCCACTCAATCTAGTCCCAACCACCAACATTTTTCATCTCACTCCACCACACTGACAAATTGTGCGCGGCCGACCGGCGAGTAAAGCACATGGTCGGGACGAGCTCAGAGACGAAAGCGCTAGGTTAGGGAACGCACCGACTTTCTAGAATGCTCAAATGTCCAAGAAGGCACGTGGCGTTGTTAGCGCGGGCCGTAAAGAGTGCGAGCGGTAGCGAGAACGGACCCTCCCAACAGCGCGAGCGGTAGACAGCACGCACCCCGAACAGCACGCGCCCCTTCCAGCACGGACGGTAGAGAACCGACCCCCAAAAGCGCCTACCGTAGACAGCACGCGCCGCGGACAGCGCGCACCCCAATCAGCACGTGCCGCTTCCCGCGCGGGCGCTAGAGATCACGCGCCGTAGACGCGCAGGGTCGTAGACGGAACAGCGTGAACACGAACCGCCATATCAAACCCCGGGTGGGATCGATTTACAACCCGAAGTGCTTGTTCGCAATCTTGGTGCCCTCAACGAGCGTTTCGAGCTTCGCCCAGGCAATTTGCTCGTGAACACGCCCGCCAAGTCCGCAATCCGTGGATGCGATGACGTTGTCGGGACCGACGACGTCGGCGAAGCGAATGAGGCGCTCGGCCACGAGCTCCGGATGCTCGATGATATTGGTCGAATGTGACACGAGGCCGGGAACGATCTGACGACCCGCGGGCAGCTTGCCGTCTTGCCACATCTTCCATTCGTGGGCGTGACGGCCCGAAGCGGCTTCGAACGAGAGTTCCTTGGCATTGACTTGCAGACACTGGTCGACAATTGCCTCGAACGGAATGTCCGTGGAGTGCGGGCCATGCCACGAACCCCAGCAAATGTGTAGGCGTACGAGCTCGGGGTCGATCCCCTCAAGGGCGCGATTGAGCGCGTCAATCCGAAGCTGCAACCAATCCTGGTAGTCGGCGATCGTAGGTTCGGGGTTGATCTGATCCCACGATTCGGCGAGATCCGGGGCGTCGAGCTGAACTGTGAGACCGGCGTCGGTGATGATCTTGTACTCTTCGTGCATCGCGTCGGCTACT
>JAAYGH010000011.1 GCA_012727825.1 Trueperella sp. | reverse complement strand
GGGGTTCGGCTTTCCTCGCGCGACGCGAAGAATACGCGGTACTCATTGACGTCGGACCCGCGGGTGGGCACATATCCACGTGTATCGACGACGCGGGAATTGAGCACCTCGACCTCCTCGTCATCAGCCACTTCGATGCCGATCACGTCCGGGGACTCGACGAACTCATCGACGCCATCGACATCGGCGAGGTCTGGTACTCACCGAATCTGCATCCTTCATACAATTCTGAGTGGGCAATTGATCTTTTGGACCGACACTCAATCGCCCATACGCCCGTCACAGTCGGCAAGGAATACACCACGAGATCCGGCGAACCATTAGTCCGCATCGTTGGACCCCGCACGGTCACGGGAGTCGAAACCACGACCAATGACGATTCCCTCGCGGTCGTGTTGACAACCGACACACACCGCATCCTGGCGCTCGCGGATGCCCCGTTCGAACGTCAGCTCGCGCTTCGTGGAGAGGTCGACGATATCGACGTCGTCATTGTTGGGCATCACGGAGCTGCAGATCAGAGCGAAGAACTTGCACAACACCTCCAGCCGGTGATCACGCTTATTTCGGTGGGCGATAACGATTATGGGCATCCAACTCAGCAGGCGCTACAGATTTGGGAAGCACCTATTTCCGCGCGAACTGACACGTGTGGAACCATCGCGATCACGGCAGGGGATGTCATCTCCGGTTGTCGGCAGAACATGGAATAATGGGCTCATGGCAGACCTTGAACTATCCCCGATCATGCTGATCCAGAGCGGCGAAGATGTCCTGGGTGATCGTGCAGTGCGCTCGGCCCGAACCTCATTGCGGGCCCGCGATCCCAACACGGATATCGTGGAGCTGGACGCGTCTGCCTACAGCACTGGAGAACTTGATGTCCTGCTCACGCCCTCACTGTTTGGTGAGCCCAAGGCCGTGTTTGTTCCGAATCTCGAAAAGGTCAATGTCGCGTTTCAAGAAGATTTACTCGCCTACATGAAGTCCCCGGATCCCGATTCGGTGCTTTTACTTCGTCACAATGGGGGAGTGCGTGGAAAGAAAGTCCTCGACGCGCTCAAGCGTGCCAAGGTTCCGTCAACGAAGATTGCCAAGATTAAGTACGCCAACGAGAAGGGCCGGCTTGTCACGTCGGACGTCCGCACCGCAGGTAGGCGAATCACTCAGGACGCCGTGGAAGCCCTCGTCGCCGCGATGGGATCCGATCTGCGTGAACTCCTCGCATCAGTGAACCAGCTCCTGGCGGACGTGGACGGTACGATCAACGAATCGCACGTTGATACATATTTTGCAGGCCGAGTGGAAGCCACGACGTTCAACGTGGCAGACGCCGTCGTCGTCGGAAATTCTGGCCGGGCAGTTGAACTTGCTCGCCACGCGATTGCCACGGGTAATTCTCCCGTGTCAATCGTCGGAGCGATCGCCGCAAAATTCCGTGCCATGGCACAGGTTCTCGGCCAACGCTCCTCGCGTGTTCACACACGCCTGAAGATGAATGACTGGCAGATCAAACGCGCCACATCCGATCTACGCGGATGGAACAATGACACCCTCGCTGAGGCTTTTCGGGTCATTGCGAAAGCAGACGCAGAAGTGAAGGGCGAGTCGCGGGATCCCGAATTTGCGGTCGAGCGCGCAATTGTTGATATTTCCAAACTGCGAAAGCGCCATTAAGAATCGCGGGTTATGCGCTGAAGTTGACAGACGGCTATGCTTAAAACGGCCATTCGTCTCGAACTAGAGACTGGGCAGTAACTATTGAAGGAGATAAGTTGCTCTTAGGTGTACCGAAAGAGCCTGTTGATCAGGCACTGGTCGCCGCGACTCCCGACACGGTAGGAAAACTCATCAAACTCGGATACGAGGTCGTCGTTGAAAGCGGCGCTGGTTCGAGTGCCAGTTTTCCGGATTCTCAATATGAGGACGTTGGAGCGCGGGTAGCAAGTAAAGAAGAAACATGGGCGGCAGATATCGTCACCGCGATAGACGCACCAGCCGAGGCAGAACTCGATCTCATGAAGCGCGGTGCCACTCTCATTTCGCGCATGACACCGGGACGCAATGAACAGCTCTTAAACGCGCTGTCGACCCGTGGCATCACGGGTCTGGCCATGGATATGGTCCCGCGCATTTCACGGGCCCAGTCGATGGACGTGCTCTCGTCGCTAGCGAACGTTGCGGGATACCGTGCCGTCATCGAAGCTGCCAATAAGTTCGGGCGCCTGTTCTCCGGTCAGGTGACTGCCGCAGGAAAGGTTCCGCCGGCCACGGTTTACGTGATCGGTGCTGGTGTGGCGGGTCTTGCGGCGATAGGAACCGCAAATTCGCTTGGTGCGATCGTCAAGGCAACCGACGTACGTGCTGAGACTGCCGAGCAGGTTGAGTCGATGGGTGCAGAATTCATGCCGATCCCCGTCGGCGCTCAAGAATCGTCCGACGGCTATGCCAAAGAAATGGATGGCGACCAAGCACGCGCCGCCGAAAAACTTTACTCGGAGCAGGCTGCGGGAGCCGATATCGTTATTACGACGGCTGCAATCCCTGGCCGAAAGTCTCCAATCCTCCTCACTGCGGAAGCTGTTGCCGGTATGAAGCCGGGTTCCGTCGTCGTGGATATGGGTGCGGCAAACGGCGGAAACGTCGTCGGCTCTCGCCCGGACGAGGTTGTCGTCACCGACAACGGCGTGACGATCATTGGCTACTCTGAGCTTGCCTCGAGGTTGCCCAATCAGGCATCGCAACTGTTTGGACAGAACGTGGTGAACTTTTTCAAGCTCACGACACCCGAGAAGGACGGCAACCTGCATTTAGATCTCGACGACGAGATCGTTCGCCAAATGCTCGTTACCCTCGACGACCGCGTGATGTTCCCGCCGCCGCCCGTTCAGGTCTCGGCAGAACCAGCGCCGGCCGCGCAACAGGACGTGGCGCCGGTCGAACCCGAACCGGTCAAGGAAAAATCCTGGATCGCTAAGCACTGGTGGAAGCTCGCAGCAGTAGCTATTTTCGCGTGGCTGATCCTCACCGCCCCGCCGGGTATGACCACTCACTTCACCGTGTTCGTGCTGGCCATCGTCGTTGGTTTCTACGTCATCACGGCTGTGACCCACTCGCTCCACACGCCACTCATGTCAGTGACGAACGCGATTTCGGGAATCATCGTGGTCGGTGCATTGGTGCAAATATCTTCCGACAACCTCGCCATACAACTTCTTGCATTCATCGCGGTCGCGGTGGGATCCATCAACATCTTTGGCGGATTCCTCGTAACCGAGCGCATGCTCAAGATGTTCCATAGGAGCTAACAATGAATTTACTGACAATGGAACTTCCTTTTGAGCTTCGTTTCCAGTCGTTGGCATACATCGCCGCGGCTATTCTCTTCATCCTCGCCCTTGCTGGCCTGTCCAAACAGACAACTGCGCGGCGTGGAAATCGGCTCGGCATGCTTGGCATGGCCCTCGCACTTGTTGCCACAGTGTGGATTGTCATCGCGCATGCGGGTGATAACACCACAATCACGGTGATTTTGATCCTCGTTGCTCTCGGCATTGGTGCCGGCGTGGGAATCCCGGTGGCACAACGCGTTGAGATGACGGGTATGCCCGAGCTTATTGCGCTCTTGCACTCGTTCGTCGGCCTGGCCGCGGTGATTGTAGGGTTCAACTCGTTCATCGACACCCCCGGCGAAGATTCAATCTTCAACGCATTCCACATGGGCGAAGTGGGTCTTGCAGTATTTATCGGTGCCGTGACCTTCACAGGATCAATCGTGGCCTTCCTCAAGCTGTCCGGCCGCGTGAGCGGTGCGCCACTGATGCTTCCGGCACGCCACTGGCTCAACGGCGGGGCGATCATCATTT
>JAAYGH010000104.1 GCA_012727825.1 Trueperella sp. | reverse complement strand
TTCGTTCTCATCGGCAAGGCGGGCACGCTACCCGAGCGTACAGGCTCTGACAAGACGACCCTCATGGTCCAGCTCGCGACCGACGAGGCCGGCGCCCTGCTGAATATGCTCGAGCAATTCTCGGCGCGCGGCGTGAACCTATCACGTATTGAATCAAGGCCAGTTGGTGATTCCCTTGGTCGCTACGCGTTTTCAATCGACGCCGAGGGGCACCTCATGGATGAGCGCATCCAAGCCGTTTTGCTCGGCCTGCATCGCGTGTGCCCGAAGGTGACATTCCTTGGTTCGTACCCGACGGCAGATCACCGCCGCATTCGCCTGCGCCCTGGCACGACCGACGATGACTTTATCTCGGCACGCTCCTGGGTCGATGGCCTGATCGACCGCTCGGTATAGCAGCAGTTCTCGGCTAGCCGACGCGAACGCGAAGCGCTCCCTCATCCACCCGCGTCATAATTTCACGCGAATAGCCGAGCACGTCGCCGTCCACCTGCACCTGCTGCGCCGTATCGGCCTCGATGTGCGCCTGATTGATACGGTGCACGTCGATGGCACCAGAGTTTTCGATGCCGGGCACCTTGACCGGTTTGAGACCCAGCCCGTTTAAGCCGACCTGGCGCACGATGTCACCCCACCCGATGAGCCCGCGCCGGGTGTCGAGGACGGCAAGTTCGAGCCAGCCGTCGTCTGGTTTCGCGTGCGGATCGAGCACGAATCCGCCCACGAGTTCTCCGCAATTGAGTGCCATCACAGTTCGCGCATCGACGTAGGCCGGTTGCCCACCCTTGCCGGTGGTGATCTTTGCTCGCATCTTGGGTGCGAGCAGGTGCGGAAGCGCCACTTTGACGTAGGCCAGCCAGCCAATCTTCGCTTTCAGGTCAGATTCTTCATCTGCGGACGCCATGATCGCAGCGTCAAAGCCGATGCCTGCGTTCACAAGGAATGCGTATTCGCCCGGTTCTGCCACAGTTTCGCTGTCAAGACCGTCCGGTACGTCGAACGGATCGAGTGCGGCGTGCTCGGGGATCGTCAACCACCCAACGTCGATGGTCGTGATCTGGCCGGTCAGCGCAATGATTGCCATCCGGCGCGCACTGGACAGCGGTAGTCCGAGGTTACGCGCGAGCAAGTTACCCGTGCCTACCGGCAACATCGCGAGAGGCGTAGTCGTGCCTGTGAGAACCTCTCCGACGTTGCGCACGGTGCCATCGCCGCCCGCGGCAATGACCACCGAAGCCCCCATATCCACAGCCTTGCGAGTTTGCCCAAAGCCCGGATCTTCTACGGTTGTTTCCATCCAGATCGGGGCTGGCAGGCCTGCATCTTGAGCGGCGCGTTCGAGCGTTCGGCGCAGGTAATCAAAATCGGCGCTCTTCGTGGGGTTGTACACGACGACGGCGGGACCGGTTGGCTCGCTCCGTTCGCCACTCACGGACGCAAGGGCCGCATCGTGCTCGTGCAAGTTTTCGCGTTGCTCGAGAAGATCGGCACGGTTCAATTCGATGTGATGACGATGTTCGCCCAGTTCCGCCCGCAGTTCTTGAATGTGCGAATGATTTTCGTCGATGCGCCGCGAGAGCTTGTCCGCGCGCGAGTTTAGTCTCCATGCACCAATCACCGCGAAGATTGCAGCGAACAACGCGATGCTACCTGCAACTAAACCCCAGTCCATGTGTTCATATTAGCGCCCGGTATGCATGATGTCGCAGGCCGGGCTTTTTTATCGCCTGACAATTGCCGTTGCAAGCCAATCCGACCTATCCTTGTGAACATGATTGATATCCGCACAATCCGTGACAACCCTGACGTTATCAAGGCCTCTCAGCGCGCTCGAGGGGCAAGCGAGACGGACGTGGACGCCGCCGTCGAGGCGGACGAGGTTCGCCGTTCGACACTCCAAACATTCGAGGACAAGCGCGCGGAGCAGAAAGAGCTCTCTCGCTCGATCGGTCAGGCTTCCCCCGCAGAGCGCCCAGCGATTCTTGAGCGCGCCAAGACGATGTCGGACGAGGTTAAATCGCTCGAGAACGCGGCTCAAGAGGCCCAGGCCGCCTTCGACGCCGCCATGATGAAGATCCCGAACCTGATCATCGACTGCGTCCCAGCAGGTGGCGAGGATGACTTCACCGTGATCAAGCATGTGGGCGACATCCCAGAGTTCGATTTTACGCCGAAGGACCATCTGGAGATCGCCGAGGGGCTTGACGCAATTGACATGAATCGCGGCGCTAAGGTGTCGGGTGCTCGCTTCTATTACATGAAGGGTATTGGCGCCCGGCTCGAGCTCGCCCTGCTGAACATGGCGATGGATCAGGCGGAGAAGAACGGGTTCACTCCCATGATGACCCCCACGCTCGTCAAGCCCGAGGTCATGGACGGCACCGGTTTCCTTGGTGAGCACGCGGACGAGGTCTACTATCTCCCGGCCGACGATCTGTACCTCACGGGTACCTCCGAAGTAGCCCTCGCCGGCTACCATAGCGACGAAATTATTGACCTCTCTGATGGCCCGAAGCGGTACGCCGGTTGGTCCACGTGCTACCGCCGGGAGGCCGGGTCGCACGGGCGGGACACCCGCGGAATCATCCGCGTCCACCAGTTCAATAAGATCGAGATGTTTTCGTTCGCCACTGCCGGCGACGCCGAGGCCGAGCACGCACGTTTCCTCGAGTGGGAAGAGGAGATGCTGGCCAAGGTCGAACTCCCCTACCGGGTCATCGATACTGCGGCCGGAGATCTGGGCACATCCGCCGCACGGAAGTTTGATTGCGAGGCCTGGCTACCCACGCAGAATCGCTTCATGGAGCTGACGTCCACCTCGAACTGCACAACCTTCCAGGCCCGCCGATTGAAAATCCGCGAGCGCGGCGAGAGCGGAACGAACGTCGTCGCCACCATTAATGGAACGCTCGCCACCACACGTTGGCTGGTCGCGATG
>JAAYGH010000103.1 GCA_012727825.1 Trueperella sp. | reverse complement strand
CGCGTGTGGAGCGCTGTGGACAACTACTTATCTAACCCGCGACGCTTCTTTCGCATGTCACGATTCGCGCGTTGGCTGCGCGTCTGCTTGACGTTCTTGCGCATCCGGCGCCCGTGCTCCTTGAACTGGGATGTCGTGGTCTCGATGATGTTGATGGGCGCCGATGGGAGGACCCAGTGGAACTTGTTGGCTGCGAGGCCGAAGACCAGACATACGAGAATTGATAGGCCCATGCCTTGCTCGTACAAACCATTTTTCTGGAAGATGACCATGATGCCCGAGGCGATGATGGCAAACGTGGCATACATCGGGTTCGAGCCGAAAATTGCGGGGCGACGGCCAATGGTGACATCGCGAAGCATGCCACCGGCGGTCGCGGTAATTACGCCGAGGAACATGGCAGGAATTGGGGCCAAGCCGGCAGCGAGCCCCTTTGAGGCACCGGTCGCGGACCAACAGCCAAGTGCCAGGACGTCAGCTAGAAGGAGCCCGCGCCTAGACCAGGGGCCATCCATCGGAATGAGGTAAGCAAACAACGCGGCTCCGAGTGCCCCGGAGAGATACCAGGGGTCAGTGAGCGCCACCGGGAAGCCGATGCCTAACAGGCTGTCGCGAATCATGCCACCGCCGAGCGCCGTGATAACGCCCAAGTACATGTAGCCAATGATGTCGTAATTGAGTGCGCGAGCGAACCGGGCTCCAATCACGCCATAGGCAATCACGCCAAGGACATCGACAACACGAAACAGCACGTCAGTTTCCACGCCAAACCCCCTCGGACTCAAGCTTCGACAATCATCTTACGGTGTCCTCGAAAAGGCGCCCAGCCGAGTCCACCAAACGGCACCAATGTAGGCAAGAACACCCGGTATTGGCCATTATTACCTTGGTGCAGGCTAACGCGCTGGGATAAACTGGTAAGGCTGTGAATTTCGCAGACTACGCGTGCTCGTTCGCCGTCAGGTCTCCAGCGCATCGGTCCTAAGGTTGCGTTGGATGGGGCACTAGGGCTGGCCGCATCCCGCGTGCCAAGCAAGAACCGAGAATAGGCACGGGATTCCTGTGCCGCGAGAAAGGACGACCATGGCAGTCGTTACCATGCGCCAGCTTCTTGAAGCCGGCGTCCACTTTGGGCATCAGACCCGTCGCTGGAACCCAAAGATGAAGCGTTACATCCTGACCGATCGTAACGGCATCTACATCATTGACCTCCGCAAGACGATCGACGACATCAACCGGACGTACGACTTCGTCAAGCAGACCGTCGCACACGGCGGCAACATTCTTTTCGTTGGCACCAAGCGACAGGCGCAACGCCCAGTTCGCGAGCAGGCTGAGCGCGTGGGTATGCCTACGTCAACGAGCGTTGGCTCGGTGGCATGCTGACCAACTTCCAGACCGTGAACTCGCGTATCCAGCGCCTCAAGGAGCTTGAGCTAGTCGATTTCGACGACGTCGCTGGTTCCGGACTCACCAAGAAGGAACTTCTCATGATGAGCCGTGAGAAGGACAAGCTTGATCGCACGCTCGGCGGCATCCGCGACATGGGCAAGGTCCCGTCGGCTATCTGGGTGGTTGATACCAATAAGGAGCACCTGGCGGTTGCTGAGGCAGCTAAGCTCAACATCCCAGTGATCGCTGTTCTCGATACGAACTGTGATCCCGACGACGTTGACTACGGCATCCCCGGAAATGACGATGCGATTCGCTCGATCGATATCTTGACGCGCGTCGTCGCCGATGCAATCGCTGAAGGCCTCGTGGCTCGCGGTGCTGGCAAGGCCGGCGCCGAAGACCCGATGCCTGAGTGGGAACGCGAGATTCTCGCAGGCGACGAAGGTGAAGCAAAGGTTGAGG
>JAAYGH010000102.1 GCA_012727825.1 Trueperella sp. | reverse complement strand
GGCACAGCGTAACCTCGATGCTGCAAAGGAACGAGGAACCATTGGCTAAGGCAACACCTGCGGGCGGCTCTGAGCCGCCCGCAGGGGCCCAGCCCGATGAGTCAGTTCTCGAATATTTGCGCAACGCGCCCGACGAGCTTCGACCTTGGGCGGATAACAAGTTAGCGGAATTTACCAGTGACGCCGCAGTAACTGACGCTGGCGATGACATCGCCCAGGGTGCGGGAGAAACAACCACACCCCAAACGGTTTCGGTCCAAGATATCGCTTCGCGTGCGGTGGACGCGGGCATTCTTGAGGAAAACGATCTTGCGCTGGCTGAGCTCGGTGAGATGGATGATGATCAGCAGCGCGCCGTTCGAAAAGCGCGCAAGCGGTCGAGGAACCAGGCAAGGCTAGAGCCGGACGTGCAGTCCGCAGATTCCAACGCCCGCACGAATTCGGCGGCCTACACGTCGTCGCAGGCGGTACTTGAGCCGAAACCAAAGAAGACGTCGAAGCTGTTTACGATCCTTGTAGTCATGGCGCTCTCCCTAGGCCTGGCATTTGGCGTATTCATGATTGGCGCTGATGATCAGAAGCCGCTCGCCGACAATCAGCTGCCGGATGGGCATCCAGACATCAGCCAAATGCAACAGCCATCAGCTGAGCTTGAGGATTATTCGGAGAGGCTCTTCGAGCTGGAAATCGCAATCAGACGTAATCCAGATGATTGGGAGTCCCGCCTCGAAATGGGCGTGCTACTCATGAACCAAAGAGATTTCGAAGAAGCAGAAGAGCAGTGGCTTGTGGTATTGGAAGGCAGCGAAGGTCACGCCGAGGCGAATTACAACCATGGATTCCTCTACACGCAAAAGGATCCGCCACAGTTTGATGATGCGATTGAGGCCTGGGAGGCACTCATCAAGCTTGACCCCGATTCGGAGCTGGCACAGGACGTTCAACCGTTCTACGACACTCTGGTTTCCGGGCCGCCGGATTCGACGACGGAAGATACACCCTGATCGCTGGGACTTTGGGGCCCCATCGGGGGCCTAGTTCCACGGCATAATTAATCACAGTTACAGGGAGGTTAATCGTGTTGACGATTCCAGCAGTTTTCGTCGCTGGCATTCTTGCCTTCCTATCGCCATGCTTCCTGCCTGTCGTTCCCGTGTTTGTTTCGCAAATGACGGGCGTGCGCAGACCAACCAAATTTGTTGGGCAAGACGTCGGTGCAGTTCAGCTGATCGGCGCGGGTACGCTGGTTTCCGCAAACTCGATGACCTCCGGAACGCTCACTATGACGGCGTCAAGTCCGACGGCGATGAGCTCGATAGATCCAATGTCAGCTGACTCAGCAGCGGGTCAGGGTGCGGTGAGCCAACAGGCGCAGCTGCCTACCTGCGGCGTCGAATCAACGCAAACTAGCCGAATGGGCGCGGCGCTCCAGGCCACCGCGTTTGTTGCGGCCTTTAGCCTCGTATTCGCGTTGCTATGGGTGGCGGTCGGGCTGGTCGGGTGGGTAGTCGGAGACATCCGTCAGTACCTGGTGATCGCCGCCGGTGCCGTCCTTATCCTGCTCGGTCTGCACGTGGCACGCCTCATCCGCATCCCTTTTATCGACCGTACGGTTAGCTACGGTGTGCGTGCCGATGGTGGCCCGAGCTATCGCAAGTCGGTGCTCCTAGGGCTGTCGTTTGGTGCCGGGTGGTCCCCGTGCGTGGGACCGATCCTCGGTGGAGTTCTTGCCTTGGCCATGACTCAGGAAACTGTCCTGTCGGGATTTGGCCTTCTTCTTGTATTTTGTGCGGGCCTTGGCCTGCCGTTCATCGCGTGTGCGGTGCTCGCCGATCGAGTGATCTCCTTCGGTTGGGTGACCCGGCACTACAAGGCCATCGAGCTCTTCCTTGGCCTGTCGCTCATCGTGGTCGGATTCCTCATGGTCTCTGGTCTGCTCGAACGACTGTCCGCTTCTATCCCTGCGATTTTGTGAGGTCCGAGTGACTCAAGTTTCATCTGCACCGGAGTTGATTGACGACGACGAGCACATCTCGCCGTCGATGATCTTCAAGAGGATCTACGCGTTCTTTTATAATAAGACCGTCGGCGTGATCCTCATCCTCCTCATGGCTGTCCTCGCATTCTTCGGCACGATCATCATGCAGATGCCAGCAGGTGCACTCGAGAATCCAGACACCAAGGCAGCCTGGCTCGAATCGGTTCGCCCCAAATATGGTGGATGGACTCCGGTTCTTGATTTCCTCGGCTTCTTCCGCATGTACAGTTCCCCGATCTTCCTCATCACCTGCGTCTTGCTCGGC
>JAAYGH010000101.1 GCA_012727825.1 Trueperella sp. | reverse complement strand
CTGCCGTCCCCTCGATGAGGGATATTCTTGCCGCTGGCAAGAAGCCAGTGGAGATTTTGAGTGCCGACGACGTCGACGTGGCTCCGGCTGCGCTCACGGTGGCGAGCACGGAGAGGCCCGAAGCGCGAGCGCGCAAGCGCAAGATGTTTTCATCAGCGGATGAACTCATTGCTGGACTACGTCAAGATGGGGTGCTGTAAATATGACGACATGGATTGTCACAACCGAACCAGAGGTCTCAGCGGCGGTTGATATGGCTATCGGCCAGACCGTTGGCGTGATCGTCGGAGATGCACAGATCGGCGGCGTTGACCGCGCCGTACGTGTTGAGACCGGGGGAGCGCCAGCGGAGGCGATGGTGCCGGCGGTGCTCGAGGCCGTCCAGGCTGAACCTGGCGACGTCATTCTTGTGATCAACAATGCCGAGGGACGCGTCTTGGCGGGTGCGCTTTCAGCATCGAAGAATGCCCCGGTCCTGCGCGGATTGCGCGAACTGGGCGAGGGCACTGCTGTGCTTGGACGCTACGGCGGGATCACACACGAACACGTGAAGTTCGACGGCGTCGTGGTTGGCCTCGTCGCGAGTGGCGAGATTGTTGAGCCCGCAGTTGATGCCGAACTCGTTGGCACCAGCTCCTACGATGTGACGGTGGCCAGCGAGGATATCGGAGTTGCAGTTCCCGTCAACCTCTCGGCGGCCACCCGGATCGTAGGTGTGGGCAGGGGCTTCATGAATCAAGAAGATCTCGAGTTGGCGCGTCATCTTGCACAGGCCATTGGCGGCGAGGTTGGTTGTACCCGTCCGCTCGTCGAAGGACACGGCTGGCTAGAGCGCGACGCCTATCTTGGCGTGTCCGGCCACACCGTTGCTCCCGAGCTGTACATCTCCGTCGGCATTTCTGGCCAGATCCACCACACGGCGGGCATCGATGAATCTGAGACCATCGTGGTGATCAACAACGATGAAACTGCGGCGATCTTTGACTTTGCCGATTACGCGATCGTCGGAAACCTCTATGAAGTTCTGCCCAAGATGGTGGAGGCACTCAAAAAGTAGGCCAGTGGCCTGGTCCCGGTGGCGAGGCGATGCACATTCGCGCACACCGGCCGCAAACGCGAGGGTTCTTGGTGACCGTGTCCACCCACGCCGCCGCCGAAACCACACCGTCGCCGAAACCACACCGACCGCAAACGCGAGGGTTCTTGGCTATATGCGAGGGGTTATTCCCCTCGCGTATGTCCGAAAGCCCTCGCGTTTGAATGCGGGCGTCCCAACTTTTCGCTCCAGAGCCTCCAATCGCCCCTAAAAATGGATTGGGATAGGCTTGGCCTGCCTAGGAAAGGACTCCCATGGAATACGATTTTGACGTTATCGTCGTCGGTGCAGGCGTTGCAGGCACGGTCGCGGCCACCCAACTGGCTCGCAATGGTCACGAGGTTCTTCTCGTTGAACGTGGCACTGAACCGGGATCGAAGAACCTCTCTGGCGGAGTCTTCTACAGTCGCGTTATGGAGCAAGTATTTCCAGATTTCGTCACCGAGGCACCCGTTGAACGAGTGATTACACGTAACACGTTGAGCTTCCTCAATGAGGCATCCGCCGTCAACATCGACTACTGGGACAAGTGCCTCGCTGAACCGG
>JAAYGH010000100.1 GCA_012727825.1 Trueperella sp. | reverse complement strand
GCCGGCTGGGCGCCAAAACTCAGGTGTTGGGGCCCGAATCCAACGACTTCATTCGTACCCGCCTCACACACTCGCTTGAGGTGGCGCAAATTGGGCGGTCATTGGCCAAGAACCTCGGAGCTGATCAGGATCTGGTAGAAGGCGCGGGTCTCGCCCACGACATCGGCCACCCACCCTTTGGGCACAACGGCGAACGTGCACTCGATGACATCGCTTCAGGTATTGGAGGCTTCGAGGGTAACGCCCAGACCCTGAGAATTCTGACGCGGTTGGAACCTAAGAGATTTCACGACGACGGACGGCCAGCTGGTCTAAACCTCACGCGAGCCTTGGTGGATGCGACGATCAAGTATCCATGGGCGCAGGCACAGGGACCCGGTGGGGCACAATCTCGAAAGTTTGGCGTCTATGAATCCGACCTGCCGGCGTTCACCTGGGTACGTGACGGTATCGACGAGATCGGGCAGTGTGCAGAAGCACAGATTATGGACCTCTCGGATGACATCGCGTACTCGATTCACGACATCGAAGACGCGATCGTCCGCGGATACCTCGACCCGCGCCAGTTCCGTGCGCAACGCGAGTCTCAGATTGACGCCGTCGTTGCCTCAACACTTGCCTGGTACAGGGATGATGTCACAGGTGATGAGCTGGTAGGCGCTGCTGAGAGACTCTTTTCCATGCGCTCGTGGCCAGAATCCTACGACGGCACGCTCCGTGACCTCGCCCAGCTCAAAGACCTCACCTCTGATTTGATCGGGCGCTTCGTATCTGCCATCGGTGCCTCAAGTTTGGCGGCAAGCGGGGGAGAACCGATGGTCCGCTACAACGCCGACGTGGCGATCCCGGCTGAGACCCTCGCCGAGATTAGCTTCCTCAAAGGTCTCGCGGTGCATTACGTTATGGCACCGCGAGAAACCGAGCCCCTCTACTACGAAGAGCGGTCTCTCATCATGGACTTGGCCGATGCGATAACCGAGGCGCCCCGTGACCGGCTTGAACGGCATTTCCTCGACATGTGGAACGAGGCTGACGACGACGATGGCCGACTGCGTGTCGTCGTCGACCAGATTGCCTCGCTCACAGATCAATCCGCGCGGATGTGGCACGCGCGATACTGCGGCATGCTTCGGCATTAAACCGCTCGCCCGTGGGCAGGTGAGCGCCTTCCGGAGGTGCGGTTTGCGCGGAATCTGGTCGGCTGTGGGAAGAACATCCCGGGCATTGGCGCCGACCGGCTAATATGAGGGCGTGGCCGGCATGATCAAGAAACAAAGCATCGAGGACGTGCGCGAGCGTGCGCGGATTGAAGATATCGTCAGCCATTACATCACCCTCAAACCTGCGGGTGTCGGTTCGATGAAGGGCCTGTGTCCGTTTCACGATGAAAAGACGCCATCGTTTAACGTCCGCACGCATGTGGGGCGTTACCACTGCTTTGGGTGTGGCGAGGGTGGCGATGCCATTTCGTTCATCATGAACATCGAACACATATCGTTCGTTGAGGCTGTGGAGTATCTTGCCGAAAAGACGGGCGTATCGTTGCAGTACGAGGAGGGTGGGCGCCCGGCTGAGCGCGGTCCGCAGGAGGTGACGCGCTCGCGCCTGGTGGATGCCCACCGCGTAGCAGAAGAATTTTACGTCAAGCAGCTCCTCACGCCCGATGCCGCGCAGGCGCGCGCGATGCTTGATGAGCGCGGCTTCGACGCGGAGGCGATCGCACATTTCCGTGTCGGATACTCGCCCGACTCCTGGGACGCGATGCTGAAAGAATTACGTCGCAACGGATTCACTGAAAAAGAAATCAGCGCATCGGGGCTCATTACGCAGGGCACGCGCGGAGTGTATGACCGCTTCCGTGGCCGCGTCATGTGGCCAATTCGCTCAATTACCGGAGACACGATCGGATTCGGTGCTCGGATGCTGGGCGAGGGTGATGGCCCTAAGTATTTGAACACTCCTGAGACGATGATCTATAAGAAGTCACAGGTGCTGTACGGACTCGATCTTGCCAAACGGGACATCGCTCGCGATAGGCGCATCGTCGTCGTCGAAGGGTATACGGACGTCATGGCCGCTCATTTGGCGGGCGTCCCACACGCAGTGGCCACCTGTGGCACGGCGTTTGGTGAAGAGCACGTCCGAATCGCGCGGCGCCTGCTCGGCGATTCGGCAAATCCCGCGGCGGGAGTCATTCTGTCGGACGGGAGGGCATTTGGCGGCGAAGTGATTTTTACGTTCGACGGCGATGAGGCGGGCAAGAAGGCCGCATTGCGCGCATTCCAAGAGGACCAAAGCTTCGGCGCGCAAACCTTCGTCGCTATCTCACCGAATGGTCTCGACCCGTGCGACGTGCGCTTGGCCTACGGTGACGCGGAAGTAAAGAAGATGGTGGACGGGCGTGTGCCGCTGTTCGCCTTTGTTATTAAATCAATTCTCGAAGGTGCCCCATTAGACACCGCCGAAGGCCGCACCGCAGGCCTACGCGCCGCAGCGCCGGTAATCGCCAGCATTCGGGATCGTGTACTCCGGTCCGAATACATTCGCGAACTTGCAGGCTGGCTTGGGATGGACGAGCGGATGGTCTACCAAACGGTTGCGCAATCCGCACGCGCTCCCCAACAAATCGAATGGGCCGATGGCACCCCCGTGGAGGAGATGCGCTCAGCAAGTCCGTTACCCCCGCGTTCAGCACTCAAAGATCCGATTGCACGCCTTGAACGCCAGGCACTTGAGGTTATGCTCCAGTTGCCCGGATTGGCTAGGGCAGCCAATGCCCAAGATTTACCAGGTCAGAGCTTCAGCATTCCTACTCATCAGACGGTTCATGACGCTATTCGCGCCGCAGGTGGCGTGCTCCTTTTCGAGCAACGAGTCGAACAGCTCAAAGCCGCCGGCCATACCGAGGATGTGGATGCCAAGGCAACCACCTGGTATGTCGAGCGGGTGCTCGAACAGGCTGACGGCGTCGTCGCACAAGCCATTGCTCAGCTTGCAGTCGAGCCGCTCCCGGAAGTGACGTCGGAGCGCCAATGGCCCTACGTGCGAGGCATCATGATGTCCCTGATTAAGCAGGGGATTACGCGCCAGATCGGGGAGGTACGCGGGCGCGTACAAAGAGCCGCCCCGGATTCCGAGGAACAGACCAAACTATTTGAACGCTTGGTCGAGCTCGAAAACCAGCGGCGACTCTTCGATGAAACGGATACGTGAGGCACTATCGGCGCAGGGCTATGTGACGTGCTGACGCCTCCGGCGTGTGTGCAGCGGAGAGGTTAGTCCTCGTAGCGTTCGAGGAGATCCCTCACCTTTGCCACCATTGCAGACACGTCAGCGCCGTTCTCTGCCGCGAGGCCGATAAGGAACAGGGTCATCGGCGCACCCGGGCGTGACGGGCCGTGGGCAATCTTAGCCGTGAGGTTCAGTAGCTCGTCACGGTTGTCCTTAAACGGTGCTGAATCGATATCGAGTTCGTCAGCGACGGCATCCAGCCATTCGCCCATAATTTCCATCTTTTTTGCTTCATCTGCCATTGTTATTCCTCCTGTTGGGTGGGGTGACTAAAGGGTTGGTTTTCGGAGACCTGTTCGGGGGCTGGCGGCTCAATAGACTGTGTTGCCGCGCCTTCTAAGCGCTCAAGCTCACGATCCATGGCGGTGTCCTCACGTTTTCGTCGTCGTTTGCGGGCGCGTTCGTTGATGTACGAAATGAGCACGGCGATCAAGTATAAGCCGATGAGGACGAAGGCCTGAATCGTCATGGGCCACGGGGATGGCAACGGGTTGGCAATCGCCGCGAAGACGAATGCCAGAACCACGAACCAGCGCCAATGCTTGAGCATGGTTTTGACGGGCATGATGCCCATGAAGTTGAGGACCACAAGAATTTCGGGCAGCAGGAACGAGATGCCGAACGCCATGACGAGGCGCATGTAGAAGGTGACGTACGTGGTTGCTCGTAGGAAGCTCGCGGAATTGTCAGGATTGAACGAGGTCAAAATGTCCACGGCAAGTGGCGCCATGCGCATACCGGAAAGTACGCCGGCAGCAAATAGCACAACACCCGCCAGAGCGAAGCCGACTACGTGCCACCGTTCACGCCGCTTGAGCCCGGGGGAGATGAACATGAAAATCTGCATGACCCACCAGGGGCTGGAGATAATCGTGCCAATCCACACCGCCACGCGCAGCTTCAAATCGAAAGCGGCCCCGATAGTGTCGAAATTGAGGATTGCATCTTGGGAGGTGATCTCCGTGAGGGGTCGAGTAATAAACTCCATGGCCGGGTCATAGAGGTACCAACCGACAACCGCGCCAATCCCGATGCCGACGAGTGAAAGGAGGAGCCGTTTACGCAGTTCGCGAAGATGTTCGCGAATGGGCATGACTCCCTCAGGATTGGTGCGCTTTCGAGCGCTCACTGATTTTGTGGGTGACCGTCAGCTTGAAAGTTGTGGCCATTGCCAGGCTGCTCGCCCTGCTGATTCAGCTGCTGATCCATGCCGTGAGCCTGCTGAGGGTTGCCCTGAAGGCCCTGTGGAGATCCCTGTGGCGGGAACTGACCACCCTGTTGTTGTCCGTAAGGTTGACCCGGAGGCTGATTGCCCTGATTGTACTGACCGCCCTGTTGGCCAAATTGGTTATTTTGGTAGGGTTGCTGGCCGGGCTGGTTGTAATTTTGCTGACCCGCCTGCGAGGGCGGGATTTGCTTTGGATCGTCGTCCTCTTGCAGATCGCGAAGTTCCTTCTTCATCACTTTCGCCGACTGTCCGAGCGAGCGGGCGATGTCCGGCAACTTAGCCGAGCCAAAGACGATGAGCAAAACGACTATCAACACGATAATGTGCCACGGCTTAATCATGAGTGTTCCTTTCTCGGCTGGGCCGAGTGCTGGGGTAATAATTCATCCTACCGCCTGTGAAAACTACTGAGGCGGGCGACGCGTGGGTGGTTTCTTGTTTGTCCCGGCCCCGCCAGTTTCTCGTGCCCAGGCTTGCATTTCTTCTTGGACGGCCTCTCGGATCATTTGCCGAGGATCGAGCCCGCTCATGTCGAATCCGGAAAGGTCTATGTCATGCAGGCCCGTGGCTTTGATATCTGCGCTGGTTTCCTCGCGCACCCGTGCGGAAAAGCCTTTGGCTGC
>JAAYGH010000099.1 GCA_012727825.1 Trueperella sp. | reverse complement strand
GAGCCACACCGTTGTCCATGATGAGATCCAGCATTTCTGAGCGGATGTGCATCTTGACCGTGCCAGCTTTGATCTGCCTTTGCAGGGCCTGCGAACTCGACAGCTGCAACTGCTGACCCGTCATTCCACGCGAGTAGTAGGTTCGAGAGACCTGCACGCCACCAAAGGATCGCGTCGATAGCGTGCCTCCGTACTCACGAGCAAATGGCGTGCCGACCGCATTCATGTGGTCTATCACGCGCACGGACTCTTCTCCCAAGCGGAAGGCTTCGGCTTCGCGAGCTCGGAAATCGCCGCCCTTAACCGTGTCCGTGACGAACCTGCGGAGCGAATCGCCATCTACCTTGCGCGCACGTGCCGCATTGACACCACCCTGCGCTGCGACCGAATGAGCGCGACGCGGCGCATCGTGGTAGGTCACGGCATGAACGTTGTAGCCGAGTTCGCCCAGTGCCGCAGCTGCTCCGGCTCCCGCTAGCCCCGTTCCAACGACGACGACGGTGAACTTTTTCGTGTTCAGCGGGCTGACGAGCTTGTACGAGTCTCGTCTGCGACGCCACGCTGTGGCTGGATCGCCCTCGGGAACTCCTCCCTCGAGGATCTTTCCTATCCGCGCGCCATCAATCTTCATTGTTGGTGGAACGAACGCACTTCCTGCGGGCTTGGACGTTTCAGTTTGCCTGGACGCGTGCTGCGCCGGAGCTTTCACCGTCATATCGGGCGACGTTTGCTCTCCTGCGTCACCGATGAGAGCCCCGCCGATGTCTTTCAACTTGTCAATAAAACTCAACTGAGCCACCCCATCTGGACTGCGATCGGAAGCGATGCGTTACCGAGAAGAATCGCGATTGCGGCAACTGCGCCAACAACAACGAAGGTCATGCGAAGGCGCTTGCCCATCGACCCGAAGTCAACTGCAATATTGTGGGCGCCGTGTGCAACATGAAGCGCGAGCAACACCATCATCAGCGAATAGAAAATGGCCACGGGTGGCCGGCTAAACGATGCCACAAGATTCGAATACGCCACCGACTCCGTGGCAGTAGGGCCATTGAACGCCTCGGTCGCAACCGGTGCCGCGCCCACGGTCAGATCAAGAACGTGGAATATCAAGAACGCAAGGATAAGCACGCCGGTCAGCGGCATGAGCCGCGCCGACACGGCCTGCAGGCCGTTGCGATACTTCTTCGCACGATGCTTGCCTCGGAACTTGCGACCACGGAAATACAAAATCACGGCTGAAGTTACATGCAAGATCAGCGAGGTAATCAGGACCACTCGCATAATCCACAGCACGCCCGTCTCCGGGAACAGCGGCGCAAATGCGTGGCGGAGCCAGAATGCGTAACCGTCGAAACTCTCCGCGCCACCATAGGCTTTGAGATTTCCGTATAGGTGAATGAGTACAAAAATCGCCCAAATGGCGCCCGTAACCGCCATGGTGACCTTCAAGGCCCATGACGGTGGTGCTTTCAATTTCATCTTTCCTCCTGCGCATCATTGTTCCGGCTAAAATCAGAGGAATACGGGACCCTCCGCCCGATTAGGACGTGGTGTCTTGCGAGTTGGGCCACGGTTTTCGGAAATTGGACGCAATCTAGGACTTTAGGAGGTGTCCAGTTCCACTTCATCGGATCGTTTTCATGTGCTGACGACCAGTAAAGTGGCATGCGTGAATAAAGGTACAGATCGCCAGGGCACACCAGCCCCCATCGACGCATTACTCAACGCCCTTCGAGGGTTCCTCATCGGACTCGCGGAACTCGTTCCCGGGATCTCGGGCGGAACAATCGCGCTCGTCGTCGGCGTCTACGAACGCCTCATCGACTCGGGAATGTCCCTCATGCGGGGCATCAAGCATCTTGTTGGCGACCGAAGCCAGGCCAAGCGCGCATTCGCGGCCGCGGATCTCGCGCTGATCGCCGCGCTGCTGGCAGGCATGGCGATCGCGGTGTTCTCGATGGCCGGCACGATGGCCAATTTCGTGGACAACCACGCCCCCATTGCCCGCGCGCTGTTCCTAGGCATGGTCGCCGTGTCGATCTACGTGCCGTTCTCCATGGTCGATCGCTCCGAGGTCAAGAAGCGGCCGTGGGTCTGGATCGTCTTCGCAGTGGCCGCCGCGCTCACATTTGTGGGAACCGGCGTCACCTCCGCTACGCAGGAATCGCCCTCCATGCCAATCGTCTTCGTGGCCGCCGCGGTCGCGGTGTGTGCGCTGGTGTTGCCGGGCATTTCTGGCTCGTTCTTCCTCCTTGCCGTTGGCCTGTACCAGCCGGTCATGACGGCCGTGGCCGATCGAGATCTTGGGTTTATGGCAGTGTTCGCGGCCGGAGCGATGACTGGCATCCTTCTCTTCGTTCGCGTGCTTGATTACCTGCTCGAGAACCACCGAGCCGTCACGCTCGTGACGATGGCTGGCCTCATGCTCGGTTCCCTTCGGGCGCTGTGGCCGTGGCAGGATGCTGACGCCAACCTCTTGGCGCCCGGCGCCGATTGGCCGGCCATGCTGGGCTGGTTCGCGCTTGGCGCGGCCGCCGTCGTCGTCACGTTGGTCGCCGAACACCACCTTCAAAAGAATGGCCGCGATCAAGTCGACAAGTTCACCGAGCACGTCGACTAAACCGACCCTCATTGGCGGGCGTCACATCGTGTTATAAACTTGGTGGCAACCTCCTCCCGGGACGACCCGGCGAGGCAACATTCGGACAAGGGACGGCCCTTAAAGAAGGTTTTCATGCCCGCTGTTATTGGCTGGTTGGCCGTCATTGCCACACTTATTTTTACTCCGTCAGGCAACCTTGCGCTCCTGGGACTTCTCGCGATTATCGTGTACGCCTCGTTCGGCGTGATGCGCCGCGCCGATGCACTGGCCCGCCGGCTGGGTGAACCGTTCGGAACCATTATTTTGACGCTGTCGATCGGCGTGATTGAAGTTGCCATGGTGGCGAGCGTGTTACTTGGGCCCGGCGATCACGCCTCAATCGCACGCGACACCGCCTTGTCGGGCGCAATGATTCTGCTTAATTTCATACTTGGAGTTGCGGTACTTGTGGGAGGTTTGCGCCATGGGTCAATGCGATTTCAGGTTGCTGGCGCCTCCCAATACATCGCTACGATCTTGACGCTTGGTTCTGTGACGTTTGTATTTCCGATCTTGGTCGACGACGCCGGCGCACTGTCTGGTGGGTACGCGGCAGTCGTCGCGGTGCTCATTTTAGTGTCCTACTTCTTCTTTATGTGGCGCCAACTCGGTGCAAATTCAGGAGATTTCGCGGAGACTGAGCCAACGCCGCGAAGCGATGAGCCAGCGCTGCACAACTTCCTTTGGCTCGTGGCGACCCTCATCCCGATCGTCTTACTCTCGCGAGCCGTATCTCCCCTGCTTGATGCCGCCGTCACGCATACGGCGCTTGCCGGCCTCATCATCGCAGCCATCGTGCTCCTGCCCGAAACGTTCACCACGTTCAAGGCGGGGTGGCATGGTCAGCTTCAGCGGGCGTCGAACCTGACGCATGGGGCGCTCATTTCAGTTGTTGGCTTATCGGTACCCGCCGTGCTTCTCATCGGTGCGATCACCGGTCAGACAGTTATTCTCGGCGCTGGCGCGAACGATCTTGCCCTGCTTGGTCTGACGATGGGACTCTCGGTCGCCGTGCTCGCTGGTCGGCAAGCAACGGCACTCCACGGGCTCGGACATCTGCTGCTTTTCGCCATGTATATCGCCTCGCTGGTATAGAACTTGGCGGGCGTGAGCTCCCTCAGTTCCAACCGCGCCGTGCAAAATTCGCCATCCGCGGGCGGGGAGAACGGGCCGGGCCGTCGTCGTTTTTCAGCCCTTCGCACTATCTCAGGCAAGAACTCAAGGGATGTTGGATAAGGTGAAAGTGGATGAATACAGCGATGAAAGGATCCACGTTGACCGCACCACATTTCCTGAGCAAGGCCGATGGCACGGATGGCTTCCACGCCGACCGCGAGCCGAAACTGCGTATTGCGCCCGGCACCGGCGAGCAGATCACGTTCGAGACCGACGACGAGGCATACGCACAGATGCACGAGTTCAAGTCGATGGACAAGGTGACCGCGACCCTCAACCCGTTGACCGGTCCCGTGTACGTTGAAGGTGCCGAATCCGGCGACGTTCTGGCAGTGAAGATACACGACATCCAGTTCCCGTCCGAAATCGGATGGTCCGTCTACCTCCCGGGCGCGGGCGCGCTTGCGGAGCCGATGGGCGACGAGATGTACACCCGCAAAATCAAGCTCACGGACGGCCAGGCGCACGTCACCGACGAGATCTCAGTTCCGATGAAACCCATGATCGGATGCATTGGCGTGGCAGCATCGGACGTCACAATGTCGACAGTCATGCCCTCCTACCCCACCGGAGGCAACATGGATCTCACAGACGCAGCTCCGGGTTCCACCGTCTACCTGCCCGTTCAGGTCGAGGGTGCACGGCTGTACATTGGCGATCTGCACGCGGTGATGTCCCGCGGCGAATCCTCATTCGTTGCGATTGAGGCTGCCGGCGAGGCCACCGTCTCAGTCGATCTCATCAAGGCTCCGGGCGAGGGCAATTCCCTGGCTCGCCTACGCGCACCACGCGTGGAAACCGAGAACGAAATCATTGCCGTTGGTCTCGGCGATCCCGTCCAGGATTCGATCGTCATGGCCTACGAATCACTCTTCGATGTGCTGACCACCGACAAGGGGCTGAGCAACGAAGACGCCTACACGATCATGTCCGCCGTGGCTCACACCGAGCTGGGCGGGCCCACCGGTTCGACGGCGCCGGACCCCTTGCATCCCTTCCGTGCAATCGGCGCTGTCACGCTGGCACGCATTGAGAAGGAACATCTCGGCTAATTTTTTACGACGACGCCGGGTAGGGTCTGGGGCATGAGAGATAATCTTCTTGCCCCAGACCCTATTCTTCTGCCCGAGGATCCCGCAGCTGGCATGGACCCGCTCGCGGCCGAGGCCGCATTCAATCATCCGGACAGCCCTGCCGTGTGGGCAGCGCGCGCTAGCCAGGCTATCGACAATGCAACTAGTGACGAGCACAAGATCACGGCATATGCACTGGCACGGACCGGCTATCACCGGTCGCTTGACCGCCTGCGTGCCAATGGGTGGCGCGGAGCCGGCCCAGTCCCCTACTCGCACGAACCGAATCAGCCGGTGCTTCACGCAATCGCGTCCTTGGCCCGCGCCGCGCAGTTGATCGGTGAAACGGCCGAGTATGAGCGCTGCCGATCGATGCTCGAGGATGCCGACCCGACCGTCGTCGGGGAACTCCTATCGGTCCGTTCGAACTAAACCCGCTTACGCGCCACCAATGCGGCCGCGCCGGCCAGAAGTGCCAAGACTCCTACGTCGCCGAGGAACGCCACCGATGCGCCCGTTTTCTCGAGCGGCTTGGCCGGAGCTGTCGGAGTCGGATCGCCAGTGGCGATCGGATCGGACGGCGTCGTTGGATCGGTCGGCTCATCGACCGGCGGCGTTGTCTCGCCCGGATCGTCTGTCGGAATTCCTTCAGTGCACGCCGCAATCTCTGCGTCAGTCATGTCGCCTGCGCGATATAAGCATCCTGAGCCCACGCCGGATCAGTCGTCGAGGGAACCGAGATGTTGAACTGGAAAATCACGCCGTCGCCTTTCGCGACGTCGCCAATATCCACCGTCCAAGTACCATCTGCATCTTCGGTGTAATCACCGAGGGTGACGAGCTTCCACTCGTAGTTAACCCACGAGCCTCCTCAGATAGGCATTCATATCAAAGGCTGGATCATCGTTCATGATT
>JAAYGH010000098.1 GCA_012727825.1 Trueperella sp. | reverse complement strand
GTGTACGCCCACGATCTCAACGAGTGGAGTGCAGCCGATGTGCCGGATAACCTCGGCGCAATTCTCATTGAAAGCCCGACTAACCCGAGTCAACGTGTCCTCGACATCGAGCACGCAGCACGCCTCGCACACGGCGTCGGAGCGTACCTGTTCGTCGACAACACCTTCTGTACCGCCTACCTTCAGCGTCCCCTCGCATTTGGCGCGGACGCCGTCATCTACTCGGCCACAAAGTATCTGGGCGGCCACTCGGACGTGCTGGCCGGCGTCGTCGTCGCAAATGACCCCGTGCTCTACGACCATTTCAAGCTCGTCCAACGGGAAATGGGTAACCCACTGGCGCCATTCGATTCGTATTCCCTTTTGCGCGGGATCAAAACGCTTGCCATCCGGATGGATCGAGCGCAGGAAAACGCGTCGAAAATCCGAGAGTTCCTCGAGGCACACCCCGCCGTCGACACCGTGTTCTATCCGGGGTGGTACTCAAAGCGGGAAGCTGAGATTCACGCCCGCCAGTCATCGGGTGACGGTGCGGTGGTGACTTTTAATGTGAATGATGGTGTGGATATAGCGGTGTTGCGCGCCAACCTGCGGCTGATTAACTATGCGGTCTCGCTGGGGTCGGTGGAAACTTTGCTCTCGCATCCGGCAACGATGACCCACGAGGATATTACGGAAAATGAGCGCGCACGCACTGGAATTACGGATCGGATGCTTCGCCTGTCAGTAGGAATCGAGGCGGCGGAAGATATCATTGAAGATCTTGACACCGCTTTACAGGAGGCCGTGAAGAATGAGTCTGATATCGGGAGTATTTAAACGATCAACGTCGGGTCACGCACGCACGATACCGGTCGCGTTGACCGAGACGTTCGATGCGGCCACCGCCTCGCACTATGCCGAATTCGTGGGCGGCTCAGAACTCACTCACACGCCACCGATGGCGTTCCATAACGTTTGTTTTCCAGCGACGGCTCAGGTTCTTGGCGAATCTGCCGTGCCCGCGCGTCTTCTCGGGCTCGTGCACGAATCCCTCGTGTGGGAGATTGTCGAGCCGCTTCCGGTCGGTGTCGAAGCCACCGCGAGCTCGCTGATTACCCGCACGGATCGCCGGCGCGGCCTATCGATCGAGGTCACCTCGGTGGTTTCCGTAGGAGACACGGCCCACTACGTGGAGCGCGCGGTGTATTTCTCACGCAAACCGTTGCGCGGCCCCGCCTTCGACTTCGTTCACCTAGGTGCACCCGACGGGTGGGCGGGACTGGAGGTTCCGGATCTGCGCACCACGTTTGGGATCAACGACGTCGGCGGGTTGGCCATCGGCCAACGGGCCGCGACTCATTCGCGCGAGCTGGGTTCGGACGCCGGGCGCACGTGGGCGAAAATTTCTGGTGACGTCAATCCAATTCATATGTCCAACGCTTCCGCACGGCCGTTTGGCTTCAAGAGTGCCATCGCGCACGGTGCCGCCATCGAGGCGTGGGTGCACGCGTGCCTGGGTGTAGACGGAACGGCTCCGGCGTCGGGATCCACGAAATTCAGGGCGCCCACGCGGATTCCCAACGAAATTGAGCTAGTGCCCTTTGGCGACGGATTGTTTGGCGTGATCGAAACGCGATCTGGCCGCGATCTTGTGCACCTGCGGGTCGATGGAATTGCGCAGCGTGACGCAACCGCTATGGTCCCAAGTCGACTTGTCATTCCACGTGAAAACGGGCGTGCGAGCTCAACGGCCCTTGGCCGAGCAGTCTTCGCAGCGGCAGCCCACGGCAATGAACCCATCCGCAAAGAGGTGGAGAGTGCTCGCATCTGGCGAAAGGAATACCGTGAGCCGGTGCGCCAGGTAGCGATCCTTGATGACCCCGCCCGCGGGGCACATGCGGCTCAGCGTGCACTCGACTATCTAGGCGAACATGTCACAACCGCTTCCGGCACCCCGGTCGGACACATCAAGGCGCGCGAGGATGTCGCTCTTGGACTGAGAGTAGTCGGTCAGGGGCAACCAAGGAGTGGCCTGGCGATCCCGTACAAGGGCGCGCTTCTTGAGGGTGACGCCCTCGATGCGCAGGTCGGGCACTGGGCTGAGAACGGCACGATGACGGCGATCGCAGCCAAGCGAATTCGGGAAGTCGCGGCTAATCCCCAGTGGCTCAACCTCGCGGGGAGCATGATCGGCGTTCTCGGTGCCGGTGCAGAGCTCGCACCGACCCGTTTCCTTCTCGACTACGGTGCCAAGGTTGCCGGCGTGATTCGCCCGGATTCACGACGATATTTGCCGCTCGTTAACGACGCACGCAAGCTCGCGGGCACCCTCGATTTGTCACCCGCTGGTGCATCAGACATCGTCGAGCACACCGGGGCCGTGGCGGGATGGATGCTCGGGCGCCGCCCGGACGTCGTCGTCGAAACCCTGTACGCCCACGGCGTGGATTTTGTGCTCCTCGAACTTGGCGCGGACGTGATTATGCGACGTGTGGCCGAGGGGTCGGACGCACTGCTCGCCTGGTATGGCACGCCCACCGACGCCTATCCGATTGGCACGCACCGCGAGCGTGCAGGTGGGATCTCATACAGGCAGCGTTCGCGGCGATTCCCGCTCGGGCTACTGCGTGGAACGCCGGCCATCAACGATGGCGTGTTTAATGGCATCATCGACTATCAGGGGCCCAATTACATCTTGGCCAAGCGAATCGGCCGATGGCGGGCCACGGTGTTGGCGGCCCAGGGCAAGCGGGTCTCGTTCAACATTGCGCCCATGGCCAAGACCGATTCGGTCCTTATTTCAAAGACGCTTGTGGCCGCCTACCGGGGCATGGACAAACTGGGTGTAGAGACGTTCAGCGCAGAAACGGCAGCGGCGCTCATGGCGACGCTGCTCGTGTGGGACATGCGCAATCCCCACCCTGCCAATGCGGACTTCCTCACCGAGGCCGCTGTGCCGAGTGGGCTGTGAGCCAGGATTCC
>JAAYGH010000097.1 GCA_012727825.1 Trueperella sp. | reverse complement strand
GTCGGAGCCGGGGTCGGCGTAGGTGTCGGAGTCGGCGTCGGCGTCGTCGGAGCCGGAGTCGTTGGCGCAGGTGTCGGCGTCGTCGGCGTTGGCGTTGGCGCTGGGGCCGTCGGAGCGGGGGTCGGAGTCGCAGGACTTGCCGGCACGTCCGGCCTCAAGACGGACTGCGCCGCCTCGCGGGCGGCCTCTCGGTCAGCTTGCTCTTGAAGACGTGCGAGATTTTCAGCCTCGGCGTCGGCGAGAACCTGTGCGGCCTCTGCCTCTGCCTTGGCGCGGCGGTCAGTTTCGATCTGGTCGAGGCGCTCGCGTTCAAGTTCCACTGTGGTACCACGCTGCGCCGCAAGTTCTACTGCCAGACCCTCGCGCTGCGCCGTCGCCTCGCTCACGTGAGCTGCCTGCTGGTCGGCCGCACGGTGGGCTTCGTCGGCGGAATCGATGACACCCTGAGCGGCATCTGCCTGTTCGGCGGCCGCGTTGTCTGCCTCTTCCTGCATGACGCGGGCGATCTCGTCAAGCGCACGGAACCGCTTGACCTTCGAGTCCACCTGATTGGCGACCGCGCCGTAAGCCTGAGAGCGCCTGCTGGCATCCTCCATCGATTCGGCGCCGAAAATATAGTACGACTGAGTAATTTCGCCAGCCGAATTCTGGTACATCGCCTGCGAGACTCCGCCAAGTTCCTTGCGTGCCTCCTCGAGATCGGCGAGAGCCTGATTGGCCTTCTCCTGTGCCTCGATAGCAAGCGAAATCGATTCAGCGAGATCAGCCTGCGCCAAAATGGAGGCGGCCTCTTTTTCTGCCGCTGTTGCCGTTAGCTCGTTGCTGCGGGCCGAAAGCTGAGCAAGCTCGACTTCGACGTCGGCAAGTGTGCGTTGGGTCTGCGCTTCGCGCGCATAGGATTCCTCAATATCTTGGTCCGTTATCGGGACTGCCGCTGCGGGGCCGGCCATCGATGCCGCAAGGCCCGCAACTGAAATGAGAACTAGTGACTTTCGTGCCCAGGTCACTCATAGCCTCCGTGTTGATTCGCGTATATGTGCATGGCGTGTCGCCTTGACAATTGGCAACCATCCGTTACGAGGGTATATCAATCTGTTACAAAATGGAACTCCAGAACCACGATCAACATCACCGCCATTAGTCACACTAGCTACTTTATCAACATTTGCCACACCCTTCACTCCTAGGCCGTCGCTCTACCAACGACGCCGGTTGTCCACCTTTTGGCTTCCTAGCGCCTTTCTTTGCAATTTCGTAGTGGGCGCTTTAGGCTGTGAGCCATGGTAAAGCGAATGTAATGTGTGCGCTGGCCCCTCCTCGGACCTGGCTCGGCGCCCTTGATCGTCTCGTTATCAACGACCGCCCAAGAGGACTCCATGACGAATCAAAACATCCATAAACACCCCGCTTTCCTTGTTGGCTACCCGCCCATCACGCCCGTCACTGACGCCGCTCCGGTTGGCGATTATGACACCGGCTACCACCCGCCCCTCGTGCGCAAACCAATTCCCGCCACCGGCGCATGGACTCCCGGCGACGATCCGGGCGAACGCGAATTCCTCGACATCGGTCCGATGAATCTTGAGCTTGGCCGCAAACTTCCGTCCGTGACTCTGGCATACGAAACGTGGGGCGAACTCAACGACGACGGAACTAACGCCGTCCTGTTATGCCACGCTCTGACGGGAGATTCGCATGCCACCTCAAAGGATGGCACTGACGGCTGGTGGAACGACATCGTTGGCCCCGGCAAGGCAATCGACACCGACCGCTGGTTTGTGGTGTGCCCGAACGTGCTCGGCGGATGTCAGGGATCGACGGGCCCGGCGTCGACAGCTCCCGATGGGAAGCCGTGGGGCTCACGCTGGCCCGAGATCACAATTCGCGATATGTGCGCGGCAGAAAAGCGGCTGGCAGATTTTCTGGGGATCACAACCTGGGCGTTCATCGCGGGCGCTTCGTTTGGCGGAAACCGCGTCATGGAATGGGCTGCATCGTATCCGGAGATGACCGGCGGCATAGCCGTGCTTGTATCTGCAGCGGCCACATCGTCCGAACAAATCGCGTACGCGAAGACGCAGATTCAGGCGATCACACTCGATCCGGCATTCAACGCCGGGAATTACTACGGACAGCCCGATGGCGCCGGCCCCCACCGCGGCCTTGGCCTCGCACGCGAACTCGCACACATCACCTACCGCTGCCCCACCGAATTCGACCAGCGCTTTGGCCGCACACCCCAGGAAGGCGAGGATCCTCTCGCAGGCGGGCGCTACGCCGTCTCCTCCTATTTGGACTATCACGCCTACAAGCTCGCTCTGCGGTTCGACGCGAACTCCTACATCGCCATCTCGCAGTCAATGATCACGCACGACATTGGTCGTGGACGCGGCGGGACCGACGCCGTCACCCGGACGCTGGAGATGCCCGCGCTCGTCGTCGCCGTTGATACGGATCGGTTGTTCTATCCCCGCGACGTCGAGGAACTGGCCGATCTACTACCGGGCTCCGGGCCGGCCGTGTACGTGGAGTCAGAATATGGGCACGACGGATTTTTGATCGAAAACGACCAAGTAACCAGAATTTTGCGGGACTTCCTCGACGATCCAGAAGTTTTCGCGCAATAATGGATCTATGACGTGGACTCCTGACCCGCTCGGTGCGGGTTTCTACCAGCGCTTCATCGAGCTACACGACGACGATTATGGGCCTAATCGCGCCGCCCTCGTCACGTATCTACCCGACTGGCACAGTGGCGACACTCCTGACGAAACACTCAGCGAACCTGCGGCAGGCGCCCCGGGCAGTAAACCCACCTTCGCGTTGCTGGCCGTGCACGGCTGGAACGACTACTTCTATCACTACGAATTTGCCCAGCGTGTGGCCGAGATGGGCGGGCAGTTTTATGCGCTCGATCTGCGCAAGTACGGTCGCGCACACATAGACGGTCAGATGTGGGGCTACGTCGAGGATCTGTCGATTTACGACGAGGAAATCGTCAAGGCGCTCCATATTATTTATGACGCTCACGGGCTCGATGTTCCGCTTTTCCTCTACGGGCATTCGACGGGTGGTCTGACGGTGACCTTGTGGGCCGACCGGCATCCGGGTGTGCTCCGCGGGCTGATCTTGAACTCCCCGTGGCTGGAGTTGCAGGCATCATCGGCGGCGCGTCAGCTGAGCCAGCCGATTCTCGATGCGGTGAACAGGATGGCACCCACGGCCATCTTGCCGAGCATCGATAACGGCTTCTATCAGCGGCTCCTGACGGGATGGATGAGCGATGAGGAGCGCGAGCAAGCAAAGAAGATGCAGGAGGATGCGGGCATATCGGATGATGAGGTCGACCCGTTCGTGCGTGATGGCGGCTGGAATCCGAACCCGGACTTCAGGCAATTTCCGTCATTTCCAATTCGGCCGGGCTGGCTCGGCGCAATTTTGCACGGACAGGAGCGGGTGGCCGACGGCCTTGCCATCGAGTGCCCAATTCTCGTGATGACGAGTGGACAAACCTATTACTCGGACACCTGGAGCGACGAGATGCGCAACTCTGACACGGTGCTCGACGTGGAGCAAATATGGAAGCGTGTACCCGGGCTCGGCGCGGTGACGACCCTCGTCAAGCTCGAGGGTGCCATACATGACGTGCTGCTCTCTCGGGCGAGTGTGCGCGATGCGGCCTACTGGCATATTGGCACGTTCACCGACATGTGGGCATCACTGTCAGATATTCCGGCCCTTCCGACCAGCCGAGAAGCTCAGCCACGGCGCCAGCACCACCGGTAAACCACTCACAATCCACGCGGAAGATAGGGTGGCGCACCTTGCCGTTCTACGCCGCTAAGTAGTGCGCTATTGGAAGTCTCGAAGAGCGCGACCGTCGGGGACCTGCCAGAGCCGCCAACCGTCGACGAACGAATTACCCGAAGCCTTGGCTGCTGCCTCCGTCGGATCGGAGAAAATGCCGACACCAATGATGTCAATCAGGCCGTCGTTCGTCAGGTGAGCATTGTGCGAGGACTGCTTGCGGCGCGATCGCCACGTGATCTTCACCGGACCAACTTCGTCGACGATTCGCTTGATGCGGGCGTCGGGGGTCGGCTGCTCGGAGCGTGTTGCCCCTGAATCTGGGGCGCTAGGTTCAGCTGGCACTTCTCGCATGGAATCGCCTGCCTGCTCGCCTGCAGCTTCATCGGACGTTGCGCGGCCGACACTCGTCGGTTCGAGGCTGTCGTCCCAGCGGTCGGAGCGCAGGGCGGCGTCTGCCACTGCACCTGACGACGCGTCTGAGGAGAACCGCTCCGAAAAGATCTGCGCATCAGACGTTTGCGTCGGTGCGCTCATATCCCACAAACGCTGCTCGGCACGCTTCGCCGCTGCCTGCGCCTGTTCGTACAGGGTCGCATCGACCTGCTCACGCTCCCGGGCAAGCTTGTCCAACATTTCTTGGTGCCTAGCCTTGCGTGCTTCACGGGACGATCGCTGGTTGGCATTCCGACCAGGATTCTCCTCTGCCGCACCCATATCCGAAACCTTTTCGAACTGCCAGCCCGAAATCTCCCACGCCTCGTCGTACCGAGCGGCGTCTGCATCGGCCTCTGGCTCAGGCTCAGGCTCAGGCTCAGGCTCAGGCTCAGGCTCAGGCGGAGCTGCAACATCAGCGGGTGGTTCGACATCAGCCGGCGATTCAGCACTCTGCACCGATTCGGCACTCTGCACCGATTCGGCACTCTGCACGGATCCCGCACTCTGCACTGATTCAGCACTCTGGGCAGAACTGGT
>JAAYGH010000096.1 GCA_012727825.1 Trueperella sp. | reverse complement strand
GATCTGAGGACAACACCCGCGACGTCGCCCGTGCGGCCGGCGCCACGGTGGTCCGACATTCAGTCAATCGTGGCAAGGCGTCCGCGCTCGAAACCGGCTCCTCCGTGGTTGCGATGCGCGATGCAGAGCACGGTCCGACACGCGCCGTTCTTTTTCTCGATGCGGATCTCGGCGACTCCGCTGTGGAGTGCGCCCCGCTCATTGGTCCGGTCCTTTCTGGCGACGTCGACATGACAGTCGCATATTTGCCCCCGCAGGCTGGTGCCGGAGGCCGAGGATTCGTCACAAGGTATGCGCGGAGGTGGATTCGCCGCCTCACTGGTTGGTATCCCCAGCAGCCGCTATCTGGCCAACGCTGCTTGACGCGCGAGGCGCTCTCCGCAGCGCAACCTCTTGCCGCAGGCTGGGGCGTCGAAGTTGGTATGACGATCGACCTGTTGGTCAAGGGCTTCACCGTTCAAGAAATTGCTTGCAAGCTCTTCCATCGCCCCACTGGTGATAACTTTGCGGGTCAGATGCACCGGGCAAGCCAGTACCGCGATGTTGTTCGCGCCGTTGCCGCCCGCCGCGCTCGCCGGGTTGGCTTGCGCAGGGGCACCCGCAAGACCGAGCGCGTGGAACCGGGAGTTCCGTTTAATTCCTATCGCTGATACGCAGTTCATGGCGCGTACTCTGAGCTGCTACGCCCCCACGACTAATTGACCGCGCGTCTGGGCACGGTAATCGCCGTCTAAATTGTTGGGGCGGCCGGCGCGTCGTCTCGAGGCTCTTCAAATATATTGCGGCCGTACCGTTCATTTTCCTTACCGTCGAGCCCTGCCACTGTCCACAACCCCACGAGGTACAGCCCGCCGATAAGTGGGATCACGAGGCCCGAGTCGTTGATGAACATGG
This sequence comes from Trueperella sp., assembly GCA_012727825.1. Taxonomy (GTDB): domain Bacteria; phylum Actinomycetota; class Actinomycetes; order Actinomycetales; family Actinomycetaceae; genus Trueperella. Next base: position 3,039 of record JAAYGH010000096.1, on the reverse strand, counting down.
CACTGACAAGTGTCAGGAGGGCAGCGATTGCGCCGGCTCGCAGTTCTGGGAAGTCGGGATGGCGCAGCAACGGCCAGATGCCTGCCCTCGAGTCAATGAACCACAAGAACACGAGCAGAAGCACGGCTCCGAGCCAGCCATACCACGGCACTTGATTAACAAGTTGGTCAAGTTTGCGCAGGACGATACCTGGACCATCGCCATCGAGGAGGGACTGGAAGAACTGGCCAAGGTGCGTGCGTGATCCGGGCGGGCGGAGCCAGTCGAGGAATGCGATCGCAACGGCGGACAGTCCCGCTCCCGCGCCAAGAAGGAGCACGCGCGTGAGCGTAAATTTCGCGCCAAGAACGAGCAGTAGGAATACGCCGAAGCCCAGCACGAGGGCTGGCGGACCACCAAAATCTGCACCCAGGTGAGGAGCGCCGTCGACATAGATTGCAATGAATGCCATCCCGACGACGACGGCCGGCACAGCAACCTTCGGCCGATAGGACTTGGCAATATTGGCGACGATCACGGCCAGGAAGATCATGCTGACGGCCCAAATCGCAAACGGCGCATTCGACATCCCATAGAAGCGGCCGCCAGATTGGGGCTGGTCACCGAGAACCGAGATTGAATGCAATGTGGAGCCAAGCGCGGCATCGACTCCCAGGGTGGCGGCAGTGACGATGGCAATGAAGGCCGGCGCCAAGGCGATGCTCGGCAAACTCCTGACCCCGCTCCTCATGCCCTTCTCCTCAAGTTCCAGCATCACCTCCGTGCGCACCTGAACGTACCGCAAGGCAATCCCCGCAATCACAAGGGAAATCGCCGTCACCCCGATCGTGAACGTCACAGCGCCGAACCTGCCCGCGCGCCACCACGGCACGAGATTCACCAGGAACGACGCCGCCGGCATCGCCGTAAAGACCAGCAATGAGAATAGGTGGTGAATGCTGAAGCGCCCGCCACGAATCGTCGCGGCAACGCCGGTGAAAATGATGATCGCACTCACCACGAACAGCACGTAGAACAGGCCCACCATCGACCGCGTCATGATGGCGCGTTCGTTGACGTCGGCTAGAAAGGCTGGTCCCTCGTCGCTCACAAGAAATTCTGGCGGAGCACCGGCGCCACCGGCTGGCACATCAAGTCCGAGCGAATCGAAGATCGCCGCCTGCACATCCACGTTTTGAATGAGTCCCGGCTGGCGGGTTGACACTGAGGTTGCGAGCCCGCCGGTGTCTTGACCAATCACCGTCTGCATATAGATCTGGAGGCGGGCTGTCTGGCGATCGGCGTCGCCAAGGGAGGTGACGATCAGAGTCGTGCCGGGCTCGAGTGCCTCAAGTAAGAGGTGGAGTTCGCCGTCGATGCGGGCGGTGGACGCCCGGGTCCGCGCGGAGACGCTGCCAGGCGGGATGAAGGTCGATTCCAGTTGGCTCGCGGGTGTCGAATCACGATGCGCCGACCCAAGATCGACGACCACGAGATCTGCATCCGCCACCGCACGATATCCATCCGCAGCGTTTTCGGTAACCGGCCCGTTCATCGGCACATCGATGACCTCACCCAGCGGCTCACCATCGCGGTCGGCAATTGCCACGGCAGCACCGGAACCGACGGCTGCAACGCTGAGCCCGCCGTCGACGATCGTTTGGCCCAACAAGCCAAACTCCGGGTTGAAACGGTTGTCTGCGTTGCTGGCACGGATCTGATCCCACACCTCGAGGTGGTCGATGTTGTCGGAGGGGTTTGAGGCGAGCACGTACGAAGATTCGACACAGGACTGGTCGGACTGTGCAATTCCGGACGATCGGACGCCCGTGTTCAATGTCATCCAGCCGCCGACCGCGCAGGTCGTCATCGAAAATGTGCGCACGGACGAGTTTGCTTTCGTCGACGTTCGCGCAAGCTCGAGCAGGGTTGGGGTTCTCGAATCGATGGTCTCCCACGGAACGCCGACCATTCCGACGACGACGACCTTCCCGTTGCCCTTCGGCATCGGCTCCGGATCGTAGTCTCGGAGCATCGGAAGAAAGATGGAGAGGACAAGCGCGGCCAGCACGCCAAAACTAGCGGCCTTCCACGCCCTACTTGGTTGTGCGCTGTCTCCCATGGGGTCAGCCTATGTTTATTGCCTGGCTTTGCGCCAAAGGTCTCGACAACTCGCACCCCCGGGTCGACATGTGGGCGAAAGCCGCGAAACTGCGCCGGCTCTATAGAATAGGCGCATGACTCAGCTCCGTTTCGCATATCTTGGCCCACGCGGCACGTTTACCCAGCAGGCACTCATTCAGATAGCCACTGAGGATACGGCGATCCACATTCCGGCCATTGACTCGCCACGTGCCATCAAAATGGTGCGTGCCGGCGAGGCGGATTATGCGATGGTGCCGATCGAAAATTCGGTTGAGGGTGGCATCAACGCGACACTCGATACACTTGCCTCTGAATCTGATCTTCTGATTTACGCCGAGGTCCTCGTCCAGATTGCCTTTACCTTGGCGGTGCGACCGGGCACAGCAATGGAGGACATCACCCATATTTCTACCCACAATGCGGCGTGGACGCAGTGCCGCAATTGGCTCGGCAATAACCTGCCGGAGGTCATTCATTTGCCGGCGACGTCGACGGCCGCGGGCGCGGCTGGCCTAGCTGCCGAGGGTGATCCTGGCTATCAGGCAACGCTCGTGTCTGCACTGGCAGCCGAACAGTACGAACTAGAGTCGCTCAACGATGCGGTGGCTGATAACGCCGACGCCGTGACCCGGTTCGTTCTCATCGGCAAGGCGGGCACGCTACCCGAGCGTACAGGCTCTGACAAGACGACCCTCATGGTCCAGCTCGCGACCGACGAGGCCGGCGCACTGCTGAATATGCTCGAGCAATTCTCGGCGCGCGGCGTGAATCTGTCGCGTATTGAGTCGCGGCCCGTTGGTGATTCCCTTGGTCGCTACGCGTTTTCAATCGATGCCGAGGGGCACCTCATGGATGAGCGCATCCAAGCCGTTTTGCTCGGCCTGCATCGCGTGTGCCCGAAGGTGACATTCCTTG
>JAAYGH010000095.1 GCA_012727825.1 Trueperella sp. | reverse complement strand
GCGCTAACCCGTTAGCCCGTTTGCCCACCAGCCCGTTAACCCACTAGCCCGATAATCCGCCAACCCGCCAACCCATTAGCCCGTCAACCCATCTACTGACCCACCCGCCCACCTCGACGAAAGGGAGACCACATGCAGATCATGGGCATCCTCAATGTCACGCCGAACTCGTTTTCAGACGGCGGGCGCTTTATCGATCCGGCAGTCGCGATCGAGCACGGCCGCTCATTGATCGCGGACGGGGCCGACATCATCGACATCGGCGGCGAATCGACCCGCCCGGGAGCCGAACCGGTGCCACCCGAACGTGAGTGGGAGCGGATTGCCGGCGTCGTCGGCACACTTTCGCGGGAAACGACCGTCTCGGTGGACACCTACCACGCTTACACCGCGTGGAGGGCAGTGGAAGCCGGCGCACACATCGTCAACGACGTGACCGGCGGCCAAGGCGATCCGGACATGTTCGCCGTCGTGGCTGGGCTTGACTGCGATTACGTCGTGCAACACGGGCGCGGTAACGCGCAGTCGATGAACGATTTGGCGACGTATGATGACGTCGTGGCGACGGTTCGCGAGGAGTTGCTCGCCTCGCGCGATAGGGCAGTTGCGGCGGGCATCGCGCCGGAGCGGATTATTCTCGATCCCGGGCTTGGCTTCGCAAAGGTTGGCGACCAGGACTGGCAGGTCGTGCGTGGCATCAGCGCGTTTTTGGGAGAGGGGCACCCGGTGTTGATCGGGCAGTCCCGCAAAAGATTTTTGGGTCCGGTAACAGTGGGCGGCGAGCGCGACGTGGCGAGCGCCGTCATCTCCGGACTCCTCGCAGGCACGGGCGTGTGGGCCGTGCGCGTTCACAATGTGGCAGCGACGAAGACGGCGCTGAACATCCATGAGGTAATGACAGGAGACCGACATGAGTGACAGGATTTCGCTGACGGGCCTGCGCGCCCAAGGAACGCATGGTGTGCTCGACCATGAAAAAGTAGAGCCGCAAGATTTTGTGGTTGACGTCGATCTGTGGCTCGAGACGTCCGACGCGGTGGAGAGCGACGACGTGGCACAGACGGTCTCCTACGCCGACGTCGCGGACGAGATTGTGGCGATCATCGAAGGCGAGCATGCCGACCTCATTGAAACTCTCGCGCACCGAATGATCACAAGGCTGTCGGAGTTCCCGGTGGATGGAATCGCCGTGACTGTTCACAAACCCCACGCGCCAATTCCGCACCAGTTCGAGGACGTATCCGTGACGATGGAATGGTGGCGGACGATCGAACCGGACACGTACGAGGTCGTCATTTCCCTCGGTTCGAATCTCGATCATCCCCATATACACATCCGTAGCGCGGTGGAGGAGATCGGAATTTCGTACGATGTGCTCGCCGTGTCCGGTATTTATGAGACGGCGCCACTTCTCGAGGAGGGGCAGACGCCTCAGCCGAATTACATGAACGCGGTCATCATGGTCCGCACGTCGAAAGAGCTCGAGCACGTGCTCGAGGATCTGCAGTTCATCGAGGATCAACACGGGCGTGTGCGTGACGCACGCTGGGGCGCGCGGACACTCGACCTCGACATCATCAAGGCGGCCCATTTCGCGTCGAATTCGCCGCGCCTGACGATTCCACATCCGCGAGCGCACCTGCGCCGTTTCGTGCTCGAGCCGTGGTTGGAAATTGAACCGGAGGCGACCCTTGCCGGGCGCCGAGTGGACGAGATCGTGGCCAACCTGCCAGATCAGGGTGTCCGACGGGTGGATGCCCTGTCTGAAGCGATCGCGTTGCCAGCGTTTTGGCCTCCCGTCGCAGCTGACTCGGCTAGCGGGAATGGCTCGGATGGCTCGGCTAGCGGGAATGGCTTGGCTGGCACGACTGGCACGGCTGGCACGGCTAGCGCGGATGGTTTGGCCGACGTAGACGGCTCGGCTAGCGGGAATGGCTCGGCAGGCCCGGATGGCTTGGCTGACGCGGTTGACTCGACTAGCGCGGGCGACTCGGCGACTGCTGTTCCAAGAACCGGTTCGGTCGCGCCCGCACGTTCGGCGTCATCGGCACCACCTGAATCGCAGTTCCCGGACGTACTGTAGAGCGACCGTGGAAAAGAAACTCTCGCCGACGCCGATCCTGACGCTGGTTGCGCTCGGGACCGTGGCCGGCGTGACGCTCTTCGTGCTGGTCAGCCTCCTACTTCGTTCGGGTGCCAGTCCGATCGGCATTCATTCCCTCTTGTTCCTCGCGCCCATCCTCATTGGCGTGGCGGTGGCCTGGCAGGCGTGGCTTGTTCGCGAGTACAAGCTCGGCCGGCGACCAATGGATCCGATCCACGCGGCCCGTATCTGGGTGCTGACCCAAGCGACCTCGCGGGCGGGTGCACTCATGACTGGCGGGGCGCTCGGCATCGCCATCGCCTACTGGTACGGCGGTCCAACCTCGTTCCTCACAGAACAGGCCATTAACGCTGCCATCGCTGCAGTTGGCTCGCTCGCGATGACGGTGCTTGCCGTGATTGGGGAGCGGTGGTGCATGGTCGACGACGACGAGGGCCAACCCGAATCAACCCAGGCTGCGGGTGCCTAGAAACTGACGCCTCGTCGTCGGGAAACTTCCGTGAGTGAGATGCCCTAAGTACTTCCATGGAATGACGAGCCGTGTGCAGACGCTGGCTACACTGGTGGTATGAGAAATCCGCTGGCACAGGCGGTGCAGTTCACACCGTTGCACCCGAAGTTTAAGAATGTCACCATCATCCGCTGGGGCCTCTTATGCCTTTTCATCATTGCCGCGGGCCTCGCCGCCGCACTGCTTGGCAATCACCTATCCGGCAACGACTGGATCTGGTGGGTCGGATTTGCCATCGCGGTCGCATTTGCCCTCTGGCTCGTCTGGCTTGCCGTCCGCCGAGCCCGCGTTTTTGGGTACGCCGAACTCGACGACGAGCTGCTGATCCGCTCTGGCATCATGTTTCACCGCGTGACCGTCGTCCCGTACGGCCGTATGCAGCAGGTCAACGTGGAGACTGGCCCGCTCCTGAAGCGGTACGGTCTTGCGTCGGTCGAGCTCGTTACGGCGTCGGCGGGTACGGACGCTTCGATTCCCGGCGTCGCACTCGACGAGGCTGAGCGCCTGCGTGAAAAGCTCACCGCCCTCGGAGAAGCGAATATGGAGGGTCTGTGATCCTCAACCGTTTCACCTCGTCTGACAACCCAGCCAACCAACCGTCCGGCTCCGCTCCGAAGGCTGTCAAGCGCAG
>JAAYGH010000094.1 GCA_012727825.1 Trueperella sp. | reverse complement strand
GCGCTGGGCAGGTGGGACGTCAAGAGCTTCTTCCTTCGTGACGTCGCCATCGATGTCGATGTTCGCGTCCGTGAGAATATCTTCGAATGTTTCCTCGGGGGTTTCGTTGGCTTTGTCGATCATGTCATCGGGGCGGAGTTCATCTGGTTTGCGCTCGGTCATCTGAGTATCTCCTTATGTTCGTGGTGCGATCTTGCGATATCTAATTATGGGAACTTACGGCTGACGTGCGGGATATCCCTTCGCACCAAGCTCCTGATCGATGAAATCGCGAGCCGTGGTCATACGCTCACCGGCGTATCGGTTTGAGAGGCCCTCTTCCTCGACGATCGTTTCGTCGTCGGCTCCAACTTCTCTATCGGCAGCTTCAGCGAGATCAGGGGAGACGGCCCCCTCGCGGAGATCCTGTTCCCTATCGGCGTCGTATGTCTCGCCCGAGTCATATGTTTCGCTCATGATGGTCCTTTCCTTCGGCTGCGATGCAGTGTGATTTAAGGGTAACGGGGGTCACTGGCAGACTTTTGGAAGGTAGCTGAAAACTTGCTGAGAGACCGAGCGAAAAATTCGGCCAGTCGGGCATTGTGGCCCTGTGGTGCGGGTTGCCCCTGGTGGTGCGGGTTGCCCGGCGGCATTGTGCCACTCAACAAAAGCGTGGGGTGCGGTTGCTTCAAGCAACCGCACCCCACGGACTAAAGATTTTAGGAAAGGGACTTAGCTCTGATCAAAGTCACCCTGAACAGGGCTGTCGGGATCCGGACCCTTGGTCGTTGGGACGTCGGGTCGCTTCTCGTCGCCGATCTGTTCGTCGATTTTGTCGCGAACTGTGCGTACCTTCTCAGCGTGCTGAGGACCCAACTTGTCGTTGGCCATCTGCTCCGCCTTGTCGAGTACCTTGTCGGTGACTTCCTCGACCTTGTCGTTCTTCAGCGCGCCCTTAGCTGCGTCCTTAGCCTTATCAAAAAATGACATATAAGACCCCTTTCTCTCGACATCGGCATCTCTAGCCTGCCCTCGCGAATGCCTCGCGATCGGGCGGCAGTGCCGTCACCCAAATTTTACAGTGATTTGTGAAATGTCGGTAGTTGGTTTCCGATTCAAGCGGTGCAGTTTGCCCAAGAACGTGTGGTGGGGCTTTAGCGCTGGCATCCCGGACACCAAAAGAGGCGGCGTCCCTGCATGAGTTTTTCTCGGACTGTTGAGCCGCAACGCAGGCACGGGCGGCCAGTGCGGTGGTAGACCGCCCAGCGGGACGCCTCACTATCTCCGTCGATTGGTTCGGAGGGTGCAAGATCTGGATGGATTGTTTGAATCGTGCCGGTTTCGAGACCGTCGGTCATGATCTCCACGAGGTCATTCCACATGCGACCAATGCGCTCGCGGGACACCTTGTTGCCCGGACGATAGGGGTGAATGCCCACCCGGAAGAGCGTCTCGGCGCGGTAGATATTGCCTGGGCCGGCGGCGACGGATTGATCCATGACGAGCGCACCGACCGGTACGCGCCTGCGGCGTATGAGGTCGATAAATTGACTGCGATCGCCAGGTTCATCACGCAGGGGATCTGGCCCAAGGCGCTCGAGTACGGTTGCGACCTCTGCACCAGTTTTAACTTCGCACTGGTTCGGTCCGGAAAGGTCAGCTACGCCGTGCTCAGTGCGAATACGAAGACGAACCGCGCCGCGCGGCGCTGGCGGTCGCCACACTGGGGTCGGCGAGTCCGTTCGGGTGGTTCCAGCTGTTGCGTCCGGTGCGTCGTTGGCGCGCCCAATGGCTTGGGGATCGGTGAGGGTGGTCCGTGCGCCAAATTGGATGTCGTCGGCGGGATCGGTGATCGCGGAACGGACCTCGTCGCCCTCGCCGATGATGATGTGGGGGACTCCGAGAAGTTTGGATCTGAGGAAGGATTCATCCCCGTTGAAAACCCACCGGCCGTAGAGGCCGAGATGGACATGGACCCATGAAACATCATGATGATCGGCCACGTTTTCTGGCGAAATATCGGCGGCTGGATCTGGAACGTCAGGTGTTACGAATGGAATGAAGAGGTGCTTGCCCCAGGCTTGGACAGGCAAGATACGACTACCGTCGAGGAGCCCCGCACCGGCCGTGAACCGACCTTGCGGGGATGATGAGCGCACGACCTCTCCTGAAAAGAGCTCCGTGAGCACGAGGGCAAGGCGATGAACGGAATGACCTTCTGGCATGGCTCCAGATTACCCGAGTGGTCAAATCGGAATTTTGATCGCATGCACAGAGGTCCAAAACCTTCGACCGCCGTGGAGCCTTATCGGAGGACCGAAGCCCGCGTTCACATTGGGATGGGTGTTCGCTGATGCAGGCGGGTGCGAATGACGCGTATGAGACTTCGTCTCGTGTTCTCCCAGTCGTGCCAGATCTGTTCGTAACTTAATCGGATCACCCTGTAGCCAAGCATCATGGCGCTCGTGTCACGTACGCGGTCGTTATGGAAGTTCTCGGGACTCGAATGATGGGAGACACTGTCGCATTCAACGATGAGGGACGTGCCGACCACGAGGTCCACGCTGCCAACTGTTGGGATCGGTACCTGAGAACGTACTGGGACGCGAATGGAATGGAAAAAATTACGCACTCTTGTTTCGGACCCTGACTGAGATGAGCTGACTGCTCTAGCGAGGATTTCTCGAGTTTTCACTGGAGCATGGGCGGTGAGTTCGGGGAGGTCGCCTTCGGTGATGAGCTGATTATTCAGTGCGGATTCGAGTGTGATCAGTGCGCTTTCCGGATCCGTGCACGAGCACACCTGAGTGAGGGCGGTGCGCAGATCCACGATCGGTTCACTGGGAG
>JAAYGH010000093.1 GCA_012727825.1 Trueperella sp. | reverse complement strand
TGCTCATACATGTCGAACAGGTTGCCATACTTGGCAGAGACCGCATCCTTGCCCAGGCGGTTGATGGCGTCCTCGAAATCGAGGTACACGCCGCGGCGAACGTTTCGCTCCACGCCGTCAACGCCCTTTTCGGCGACCGCCGGGCCAACGCCCCGGCCCTCATCACACAGGTTTTTGGCTTGGCGTGATGCGATGTCGCGTGGCACGAGATTTCCGAAGGCCGGATAGATGCGCTCGAGGTAGTAATCGCGATCTTCTTCAGGGATGTCGCGAGGATCTTTTGCAGCATCCTCCGCCTTCTTGGGCACCCAGATACGACCGTCGTTACGCAACGACTCCGACATGAGTGTTAACTTCGACTGCGACTCACCAGACTGCGGAATACAGGTGGGGTGAATCTGCGTGTAGCACGGATTACCGAAGTAGGCGCCCCGGCGGTGTGCACGCCATACGGCGGACGCGTTACAGCCCATCGCGTTAGTTGACAGGAAGAAGACGTTGCCGTAACCACCCGAGGCGAGCACGACGGCGTCAGCCAGATGGGTTTCAATCTCGCCCGTCACCATGTCACGGGCGATGATGCCGCGTGCGCGGCCATCAACGATGATGAGATCAACCATTTCGTGGCGATCGAAGCTTTCAACCGTTCCCGCACTGACCTGACGCATAAGCGCCTGGTATGCACCGATGAGGAGCTGCTGGCCAGTCTGGCCGCGCGCGTAGAAGGTACGCGAGACCTGCACGCCACCAAATGACCGGTTGTCTAGGAGACCACCATATTCGCGAGCGAACGGGACGCCCTGGGCCACGCACTGATCGATGATGGCGGCCGAGACTTCTGCCAGCCGGTAGACATTTGACTCGCGGGCACGGAAGTCTCCACCTTTGACCGTGTCGTAGAACAGGCGGTAGGTCGAATCGTTGTCGTTCTTGTAGTCCTTGGCTGCGTTAATACCGCCCTGTGCCGCAATCGAATGCGCACGGCGTGCCGAGTCCTGGTAGAAGAATGCCTTGACGTTATAGCCCATCTCACCGAGCGATGCTGCGCCAGCACCACCGGCGAGGCCGGTGCCGACCATGATCACGTTGAGCTTGCGGCGATTGGCCGGATTCACTAGGCGCGCTTCGAACTTGCGCGTCTCCCAACGCTGTGCGAGCGGACCGGAGGGGGTCTTGGTATCCGCGATCGGTTCGCCTTCGCGGTAGAGGCCCTTAATCAATGTTTCAGTCATATCTTTCCACTCCCCCTAGGAAATTAATCCGACGAGAATTGCGGTGGGCGGTGCCATAAATCCAACAAATACCACCAGTGCGACGACGTTCGCAATGATCTTGTAGGTGCGTTCGCGCTTCGTACGCGACAGGCCCATCGTTGCGAAAGCAGACCACACGCCATGATGAATGTGGTAGAGAATAATGGCGAGCGAAACTAGGTAGACCACGTAGATATACCAGTGCTCTGGCGAGAAGGATTGCACCATGCGCGCATACGGCGTCATCTCGCGGAAGCCCTCTCCAACCTCCACTGTTGCTGTCGTGAAGTGCAGCAGGTGAAAGATGATGAAGAGGAGCATGCCGAGCCCACCCCAGCGCATCATTGCCGCCGTGTACTTACGGGCGGTGGTGATCTTCTTACCGGAGTTCACCTTGTATGCGCGGCCTCGGGCACTGCCGGCCCGATGCCAGAGAGTGATTGCTGCAAAGACATGCACGATGATCGACACCCCGAGGACGACGCGCAGGCCCCACAGAAGCCCCTCATTGGGGATCAGAGGGTATCCGAAATCGCGCATCCAGCCGGCATATCCGTTGTAGGCGTCAGCGCCCGAGAACATCTTGAGATTGCCGTACATGTGCATGAGTAGGAAAAGGACGAAAATAGTGCCCGTGACGGCCATTGCGATTTTCAGAGCGACAGTGGTCCGACGGGCTCTCACATAATCAACAGTTGAATTAGCCACATACAGAATCTAGCAAAATTCACAGGGATTTTTCGGCTAACTGCCACCTGTTTCGCAGGTTCTGGGACTGTTCCAATGATGAAATTCCAGTTATTTTCACGGTCGATAGACGTCTAACCGCAATGGCTCGCGGAAAGAGTCAAACTGATTTAATTTCTGAGATTTTCGTGAGATTTCGGGTGCGTAATTCACTTTTTCGGTTGATGACGGTTTTCCCCCACCAAATCAAGCTTCATGATCACTGCATCATCGTCGCGATAGTAGTTCTTTCGCAGCCCGACACTGCGGAAGCCAGCGCGTTCATAGAGTCGCCGCGCACCGGGATCGCCGGCGCGAACTTCGAGGAAAACTGACTCTGCACTATGTTGCCTCGAAATTGCGAGTAGCGCATCCACAAGCACGCCTCCCAAGCCACGGCCGCGCACGTGCCGTGACACTGCGATCGTCAGTAACTCCGCCTCGGGCCCATGTGAAATACCGCCCAAACCCACAAGTGTGCCCTCGGTGCGAATCGGACCCGGGTCGGTGACGAGTGCGAGATATGACCTGCCCTGCGCTTCAAGCTCAAAACGCCACATGCCGGTGGGCCAGGCGTCGACGCCAAAGTTCTCGTTATCGAATTCGGCGATCTTCTGCCACCACGCCTGCGGCGGAGTGATGAGATGAAAACCCTCGGGTACACGTGGCACGCCGGGCGTCCCTGCTGAGTCAGCCACGGATCAGCTCGCCGGTTGCGGGCTTCCGCCGTGGGTGTCCGGGCGGCGCAGATAGAGTGGCTCGGTTTCGAGTGAAAGCTCTTCGCCGGCATCCAACCTCGAGAGTCGGGATTCAACGAGGCGGACCATCGCTACCGGAGATAGCTCGACGACCTGGCGCTCTACATCGCGAACGTCATCCAACTCCGGATACAGGTCTGCGCTCGACGACGCTAGAATTGCCGGCTCTCGCGTGAGGATACGAGCGAGCTCATCGGGTTTCATCACGGAGGGGGCAGCGATGACAGCCACGTCGTCGCCACCCATCGGGCGTAGGCGCATGGCGTACACCTCGCGGCGCCGAGCGTCGATGAGTGGCACAACCTCCTGTGCTCCGCGGTCAGCAGCGGCGAGGCCAAGAACTTCGAGCGAGGACAGGCCGTATACCGGCACATTCCATGCTCGCGCGAGGGTGCGGGCTGTCACCAGACCAGCGCGCAACCCGGTAAACGCTCCAGGACCAGTACCGACGACGATCGCATCCGGCTGATGAACGTGCGCCTCAGCGAGTGCCCGTGAAATGAGCGGGGTCAGCTTTTCGGAGTGCTCACGCGTGGAATCACTCGTCGCGAGCGCGAGCTCGGTGTATTCACCCATGTCGGAATGGCACACGCCCACAACGATGGTTGTGGAGGTATCAATCGTCAAATAGTTCACTGTCGTCCTTCGCCTTTTTCGCCCGGTAGACGTTTACTTTCGTCCAGGGATCGCGGAATTTCATTTTAGTTTCGCGTGTGCCCACAACGCCTTTGCGTTCAACGCTGGCCAACTCGTCTGGAATTTCTTCATCGCTATCCTCGTGCCACTGCTGTTCAGATCGTAGCCACACCAGTGATCCGGTAAGAATTGCGAGGACGGCGAGAACGAGTGCGAGTGTGAGTGGCAGACTCCGCCCCTCAATTTCCACTGTTCCGATCGGATCTTCCGCGGGTTGGGTGACGGGATCAGAACTCGATAAAATGCGGTCGCGTTGCAGAAGATAATCGCTTGTTGGTACCGAACCGAGCACAATTTGAGCACCTGCACTATCGGCAGGTTCGATGGTCGTGCCTCGCTGGAGGAACCACGCACTGAGTTCTGGGTCCCACACGAAGGTACCGTTATTTTCTCCGCGCGCAATCGCGCTTCCAAGGCGGGCATCTCCATGCACAATTTCCTCGACGGCCACACCGTCGGCAAAGTTCACAGACACCGCTCCGACCGGCGCCTCACCATTCATGATGGGGGCAATCCACCGAGCTGATGGGTGGATGGCGGTCTCGGCTGTGGTTCCTGATCCCAACACGGAGGTCAGCTCAGGCTCACCCACGGTCAGTGCCGTGATTTCCTCTGAAGTGAAGTCGGGGAAGGCATCCGTACTATATGAACGCACTGTTGCTAGCGCTTTTTCATCGAACCAGTCGGACACTGCTTCAGGCACGCCGGTTGGATCCTCAGTGGACGTGGCGTGTGCGGGCGCAACTATCGCAAAAAGAAGAGCGACGACGAGCAGCAGGCGTTTCATGCCTGCTCCACTAGGTCAGTGACAGCGCTGATGACAACCTGCGCAAGCGCTTCCGCTCGGGCACCTTCGGGGCGAAGGGTTAATATGCGGGGTTCCTCTCCACCGAGATCCTCAGCTTCGAGATCGACATCGCCGCCCACAGGACGTTCAATATCGATCTCGAGACGCGAGCCAGTCAGCGATTCGACCTTGCCGACACCCCATTCGACCACGGTCAGGGAATCCTCGAGCGAGGCATCGAGATCGAGTGCGTCCAGTTCATCCATCGACTGCAGACGATAGGCGTCCACGTGGACGAGATCGAATTTGCCTGGGTGAATGTGCGCGATCACAAAAGTTGGAGAGGACACCTGATCACTCACGTCGAGCCCGTCGGCGATCCCCTGCGTCATCGTCGTCTTGCCCGCGCCGAGAGGGCCGTTGAGCATCACGAGGTCGCCGGGCATCGCGTGCTCGCCGACCGCCCGACCCACACGCTGAATATCATCAACGGTTGGTGCAACAATACGTGTCATATCCCTGCCTTTCGTCGCTATTCTACGCTTTCCTCACGGGGCGTCCACGCGCTGCACCTGCCGGCCAATGCGTGTGACGATCTCGTATCCGATGGTTTGCGTCAGTGCCGCCCAGTCGTCGGCTGTTGGTAAGCCATCCCGGGCGTCACCAAATAAGATCGCTGTCTGGCCCGCCTCAAGACCCACGCCTTCGATAACGAACTGGTCCATGCACACCCGGCCGCGAATCGGGCACACGGCGTCGTTTACTCGCACATTGGCAACGTTTGAGGCAAGCCTCGGAATTCCGTCCGCGTATCCCAGCGGCACGACGGCGAGGCGCGCGTGTGCCGGCGTGCGATACGTGTGATTGTAGGAAACACCGGCCCCGGCCGGAACATCTCTACTGGTCAGCAGGTCGGCTTCAAGTTGCATGACGGCGCGCAGGCCAATATCTTCTGCCCGGGCTACTTCTAGATTCGGACTGACACCATACAGGGCGATGCCCGGCCGGACGAGATCGTAGTGGGTGGAGGGGTGCCACAGCACCCCCGACGAGGCCGCCAAGTGAAGGATCTCAGGAACGACGCCGGCCTCGGCAACGACGGTTCGTGCCTCTTCGAAGACGGCAGTTTGATATTCGGTTTCGCCACTAGTCGGGTCATCGCTACACGCGAGGTGAGACCAGAGACCGACGACGCTGACTAGGCCTTCCGCCTCCAACGCGGCAATTTTCGTAGCGGCGTCCGCTAGGTCAGCGATCGCGAATCCTCCGCGTGCCATTCCGGTGTCGACTTTGATGTGCAAACGCGCCACGATTCCTGTGGCACGTGCGGCTGCTTCTATCTCTGCCAGTGCCCACGCCGACCCCACCGACAGGTCGAGGTTCGCCGACAGTGCCTTGGCAAGATCCGCGCCCGGGGTGAAGATCCAGGTGAGAATACGCGCATCTGGCACGTATCGTCGTAGCTCGAGCGCTTCAGTCAGCTGCGCCACACCGAACCACGTCACGCCGTCGTCGTGAGCCCAGCGTGCAATTCTTTCTAGGCCGTGGCCGTAGGCGCCCGCCTTCACGATCGCCATGAGTTGTGACGAGGTGGTGGCACGTAGAAGATCGATGTTCGAGCTCAGCGCACTGCGCGAAATTAGTGCCCGCGATGGGTGGCTACTCATTCAATATCCTCTCGATCACATCCGGTATTGACGCCGCGATCTCGCTAGCACGAATCGGCCGGCCCACACGCCTGCCCGATGAGCCAGACCTGCGTGATGACTCCGGCCCGTGTGAAAACTCAGGCTCGTATGATGTCGAAGCGAGAATAGCCGCTTGACTATGGATATGTGAAGCCGCAGCAGCCAATTGTGCCGGTACTCCCTCGCTCAGGCCGTCCGCATGCATGGCAAGCAAAGTGCCGAGCAGGCCGGCGAGCACATCACCCGCGCCCGCGGTACCGGTCCATCCCGGAGCCCCGCCCTGAGCGTAGAGACGACCGGACGGGCAGGCCACGACGTCGGTAGCGAACTTTGCAAGGACCGTTGCGCCGGTGAGTTCCGATGCTCTCGTCGCCGCCCACACCGGCCGCGCCTCCACCTCGGCGCGCTCCACATCTTCACCTTTTGCTTGAAGTAGTGCGGTAAGTTCACCCGCGTGCGGTGTGAGCACCACATGTCCTGTGAGATTGAGTGCGTAGGCGAGTTCGATCGCGCCGGCGTCGAGGACCATGGGAGTGCCCTTGGCGCGTGCGTCGTCAAAGCGCGAGCGCGCGGTATCGAGGGTGTCGAGGCCCGACCCGATGACGAGGCTCTGGACGTGACCGTCGGCGGGTACCACTTCCGGGAATGCGTGGATCACATGCTCGCTAGTGCCGAGGTAGCGCACCATCCCAGGCCCCGCAGCCAGCGCCCCGGCCGCTCCTAGAACCGCCGCGCCCGGGTACATGTCCGAGCCGGTCAGCAACCCAACCACTCCGCGCGTGTACTTGTGATCGGTGATGCCCGGCACGACCCACAGGTCGGCAACGTCGGCGTCGGTCAGTTCCATAACGTCCGCTTTTGGCGGTAGTTCCTCGCCAAATCCGAGATCAACGACGAGCACTTCCCCGCATGCGTACCGAGCCGGCGGGAGCACGTGCGCAGGTTTGGCGCAGCCCATCGCGACAGTCAGATTCGCCGGGAGAACGGGGCCGGGTAGCGATCCGTCGTCGACACCCACACCCGAGGGCGTGTCGACAGCGATGATAAAGGGCTCGGCTGGGCTCGCGAACCGTACCTCGTCAAGGACACGGATCCACGTGGCATACGGTTCTCTGGCTCCTCCGGTGGAGCCAATGCCGAGCAGCCCGTCGATCCAGATCCCGCCGGCATTGGCGCCGTGTCGCAGATCGGCGAGCGAGCTGTCCGAGGTCGGCTCCTCGAGTGCGATCATGCGCACGCCGGAACGCTCGGCGGCCCGCATACCGCCTGCGTGAACGGCGCCCGTGAACACGGCGGTGACGTCTATAGAGCGATCGGCGAGGAACGCTGCCGCAAAAAGAGCGTCTCCACCGTTGTTGCCTGGACCGACGAGGGCGAGCACACTGGAGCCGGGAACGCGAAAATCTTCGCGCCGCAAATAGGCAATCGCCTGGTTGGCGACGGCGTACGACGCACGTCGCATGAGCGGAACGCCCGCCTTCAACAACGGCTCCTCAGCGCGGCGAACTGCGTGTGCCCCGTACGCACGTAGCATGATCTCTCCCGTCGACCCCTCTACTCTACGCCGACACGTCTGGGCAACAGTACCGATACCTCGAATATTCCTATACGCCGAGCAAGCATGCGAAAACCCGGCAAAATTGGCACACTTAAGGAATGCCTCGCAACGGACTCTCCCCCTACGTCATGTTTAACCACGACGAATGGGCTGAGCTTGCTAAAAATGCGCCACTTCCCCTCACCCAAGGAGACCTCGATCGCCTATCCACCCTCGGCGACCCGATCGACTTAGCGGAAGCAGATGCCGTCTACCGGCCCCTATCCGCCCTCATGCAGATGTATGCGAGAGCCACGGGTCAGCTTTATAAAGAGACGAGTGGTTTCTTCGGACGTCAAGCCGAGCGCACGCCGTGGATCGTCGGGATTGCTGGCTCGGTCGCCGTCGGGAAATCTACTGCCGCACGCCTACTCCAGCAGCTCCTCTCACGCTGGCCGCACACACCGCATGTCGACCTCGTGCCAACCGACGGTTTCCTGCACCCCAACGAGGTGCTCAAAGAGCGCGGGATCATGGGCAGGAAGGGATTTCCAGAATCGTATGACCGACGCGCGCTCATCGATTTCCTCCACAGCGTGAAATCCGGGGAAGAAGAAAACGCCGTTCCCGTGTACGACCACATCTCGTACAACATCATTCCGGGCGAAAAAATCGTTATCCGCAAGCCCGATATCCTCATTGTCGAGGGGCTCAACGTGCTACAACCGCCCAACCCAAGGTCGAGCTCACGCCTCACGGTCTCGGATTTTTTCGACTTCTCCATCTATATGGACGCCGACGAGGCCACTCTCCAAGAGTGGTACATATCCCGCTTCCAGTCTCTGCGTAGCACAGCGTTCGCGCATGAGCACTCCTACTTCCGCTCGTACGCGAATCTCTCAGACGAGGAGGCGGAGGCGACTGCCCGCCAGATCTGGTCTTCGATTAATCTCCCTAACCTGCGGGAGAATATTGCGCCCACGAGGTCGCGCGCGAAGGTGATCCTTACCAAAGGTAAGGATCACCGCATCGAAGAAATCGCGCTCCGTAAGATTTAGATTGAGAGCCTGGCCTGCACGACACGCGCGAGTCGCTCGGCAACGTCGTCGGTCTTGTCCTGGGTCTTAGCCTCAACCATCACGCGAATGAGTGGCTCGGTACCCGAGGCACGAATCAACACGCGCCCGGTTTCGCCGAGTTCAGCTTCGGCCTTGGCCACGTCGTCGTCGATCTCGTGGACACGGGTCCTATCCACATTTGGCACGTTGATGAGGCGCTGCGGCAACTCCTCGATGAACGACACTGCCTCAGCGAGTGTCTCCTGGCGGCGAGCGACCTCGGCTGCGATGAGGATCGCGGTAAGCGTGCCGTCTCCAGAGGTAGCGTGGTTCAGATTGATGACGTGGCCGGACTGTTCGCCGCCGAGGATGTGACCGCCGCGGAGCATTTCCTCAAGAACGTAGCGATCGCCCACGCCGGTGACCGCATACTTGATGCCCTTGTCGTCGAGCGCAAGGCGCAGGCCGAGGTTTGACATCACGGTGATGACGAGCGTGTCGTTCGGCAGTTCGCCGCGTTCCTTCATCGACAGGGCGAGAAGGCCCATAATTTCATCGCCATTGACGAGCTTGCCGTAATGATCCACTGCGAGGCAGCGATCGGCGTCGCCGCCAAACGCGAATCCCATATCGGCGTCTGCGGCCTTGACCATCGCCTGGAGGCGCTGGGTGTGTGTAGAGCCGGAGTTGAGGTTGATATTGCGGCCGTCCGGGCTTGCATTAATAACGACGACGTCCGCGCCCAACTCCTGAAAGACCTTCGGCGCCACGCGCGATGCGGCACCATTTGCGCAGTCCAGCACAATGGAGAGCCCGTCGAGCGGACTACCGCAGCGTACGAGGTGATCCATGTAGACGCGGTCGGACACTTCCGAGGATTCGTCAATGTGTCCGACGTCCGCGCCGATTGGGCGCTCCCACTCGTTCGATGTGTTCTCGACGATGCGGTCCTCGATGGCGTCGTCGAGCTTAAAGCCGTTCGCATTGATGAACTTGATGCCGTTATCCGGCATCGCATTATGCGAGGCGGAAATCATGACGCCGAGGTCGTATCCGCGGGCCGAGGTCAGGTACGCGATGCCCGGGGTGGGGATTTCGCGAACATGCTCGACGTCCACGCCGGCCGATGCTAGACCCGCGCCCATGGCATGCGAGAGCATGGCTGATGACTGGCGAGTGTCACGACCGATGATGGCCTTTGGGCGCCGGTCCACATCTTCAGCGAGAACACGTGCTGCGGCCTGACCGAGGAGCAGTGAGAGTTCGGGGGTGATTTCCCGGTTTGCGAGGCCACGAACGCCGTCGGTACCGAATAGGCGTGCCATAAATATTCTCCTTAACCACCCGCTCGAGCGGGCGTCGCCTACGACATAATGGAAAAATTATCGCACGAGGGCGGGCGTAGATCTCTGAAGCGGGCCGACTATCTGCAATATCACTTACGCCCGCGTGCGCGCATGCGGGCGTGCGCGAGGGGTTTCGGCCATCTGCCCCCACCGCGCACCCCACCCACGTACCCAAATGCGAGGGGTTCCAGTCAAACGCGAGGGGAACTACCTCTCGCGTCTAACCGAGACCCCTACCGTTTGCGGGCAAACCTCCTGCGGCGGGGGTGAACACCAGCCGAGCGCCCAACCGCGCACCCCACACGCGAGGGGTTCCACCC
>JAAYGH010000092.1 GCA_012727825.1 Trueperella sp. | reverse complement strand
GAGGCGAGTCGACCGTCGTCGTCGATAATAGACGGTGGTTTCCCTTCTCGGTAAAGGACGACGTTGATCGCAGTTTTTGAATTCCTCGCATCGCAACCCGTGCTACTCGCATTTCTCCTCGTGGGACTGGGCATGCTGTTTGGCCACATCAAGGTGAAGGGCATCTCGCTGGGCGCTGCCGCCGTGCTATTTGTGGCCATCGCGATTTCTGCCTGGGGCGCCTCGATGGGCGTGGCTGTGATTGTGCCGCATGAGATTGGCGTTCTTGGTCTGGCCCTTTTCGCATTCTCGATCGGCAACAATTCAGGCCCCTCCTTCTTTGAGAACGTGCGCAAGGCCGTGGGGCCGATGATTTCTCTCGTCCTGTTATACGGCGCTGTAGCTGCGATCGGCTATGTCGTGGGCAGATTCGTCTTCGACATGGACGTCGCGCTCATCGCGGGTACTTTCGCGGGCTCGGTCACCAATACGCCCGCGTTGTCTGCGGCGGGTGAGTCTTCCGGGGATGCCGCGACGGCGACTGTCGGCTATTCGATCGCCTACTTGTTTGGCGTGATCGGCATGCTCGCGGCCGCGTTCTTTGCCCTGCGTAAGGCACACGAAGATACAGACAAGCCCGACCCAGTCACGCACGTGACTCTGCGCGTTGACCGTAGTGATCGGCCTCGTCTCGGGGAAATTGTGGGGTTGCTCAAGCAGCCGGTGGAAGTCTCGCGTATGCGCCGGGGTGAGACCGGCCCGATCTGGATTCCGACCCGCAACGACATCCTTGAACAGGACGACCTGCTTACCGTCGTCGGGACTCTTGCCGAACTTTCGCAGCTCGAGGAGCTGGTTGGGCATCGCTCGTCGCACTCGCTACGTTCCGATCGCCGCTTCCTAGATTTCCGTCGCATCACGGTGTCGGAGCCGAAGCTTGCGGGTATGACAATCGCAGAACTGGACGACGTGTTGTCGGAAAAGTTCGGTGCCACCGCCTCGCGTATTCGCCGCGGGGACTCCGATCTGCTTGCGATTCCCGATTTCATGATCGAGATGGGGGATCGGGTTCGCGTGATCGGGCCGACGTCCAACATGAAGGCAATCTCGAAGTTCTTTGGTGATTCGTCGAAGGGGCTGACTGATATCAATCCGGTGGCTCTCGGCCTCGGTATTGCCGTTGGCATGGCCATTGGTACGGTCAAGATTCCTCTGCCCGGTGGTTCTGAGATGGCAATCGGCGCTGCAGCTGGAGCGCTCATCGTTGGCTTGATCCTTGGCCGCCTCGGCCGTATTGGCAAGCAGGTTACTGCGCTGCCGAACACGACCGGCACCGTGCTCGCGGAAATCGGGCTGCTGTTGTTCCTCGCTCAGGCGGGTACCAACGCCGGCGCCCAGATTCTCGTTGCCTTCTCCTCTGGTGCATGGATAGAGATCTTTGTGCTCGGCGTCATCATGACGACCGCGCTCGCGGTTGGCCTGTTCTTCGTGATGCGCGGCCTGTTCAAGATTGGCGCCACGCAGTTCTCCGGAATGCTCGCAGGAGCGCAGACGCAACCGGCGGTCCTCGCCTTCGCCAACTCGCGTACGAACTCCGATCCGCGCGTGGCCCTCGGTTATGCGCTCGTGTACCCGGTGGCGATGATTGGCAAGATCCTCGTGGCGACCATCTTGGGCGCGCTCTAGCCAGTCGTTGATAGAAAGCCGTTTGAGGTGGCTGAGTAGGTGCTCAGACCCGCCACGGAGTGTCCACATCGAAAGACCGTTATCCACCTAGTGAGACGATCGTGAAATGATTTGGCGGCTTCGTGATACCGGGCTACTGTAGGGGCATGGCAAAGATCCTCGTAGTAGTTAGCTAGCGCACTAGCAGGTAACATCCTGCGGTGCGCCCCTCGAAGAGCTCGAGGGGTTTTTTATTGCCCGAACGATCATGTCCCGCACGGATCATGATCGGGAGAGCACGCAAGCTAAGTGCGCGGATCTCGTCACACCAAATTCAAGGAGGAACAATGGCTAAGGCGCCAACCCCGCCCAAGGTTAAGGACAAGTCACCAGCGACTATCCGCGAAAAAGCCACCGGTGCAAGCGCAGTCATCCGCTCGCTCGAAGAGCTGGGAGTGAAAAATGTCTTCGGTCTCCCCGGAGGAGCCGCACTCCCGTTGTATGACGCGATTTTCCAGTCCACGAAGATTCGCCACATTCTCGTACGTCACGAGCAGGGTGCTGGCCACGCAGCTGAGGGACTAGCTGTATCCACTGGAGAGGTCGGCGTATGCATTGCCACCTCGGGCCCGGGCGCGTCTAACCTTGTGACCACCCTGCTGGACGCCAACCTCGATTCGGTTCCGCTCGTGGCCATTACGGGCCAGGTCGGTGCGAACCTCATTGGCACCGATGCTTTCCAGGAAGCGGACATCATCGGCGGCACGTTCCCGTTCGTCAAGCATTCCTTCCTGATCACGGACGCCGCAGAAATTCCGGCCCGCATGGCCGAGGCTTATCACCTTGCGAAGTCCGGACGCCCCGGACCGGTCCTCGTCGACGTCACAAAGTCCGCACAGAATGATCCGTGCGAATTTGTGTGGCCTCCCAAGATGGAGCTGCCCGGTTACAACCCACAGGTTAAACCGTCGCCGCGCATGGTTCGCGAAGCGGCCCGACTCATTTCCGGTGCGCGCAAACCCGTCCTGTACGTGGGCGGCGGAGTCGTGCGTTCGCGCGGCCATGAGGAGCTCGCCGAGCTCGTCAAAGCCACCGGCATCCCGGTCGTGACGACCCTTCAGGCTCGTGGCGCGTTCCCAGATGCGGACGAACACCATCTGGGCATGCCTGGCATGCACGGCACAGTGCCGGCAGTTGCCGCGATGCAGAAGTCTGATCTCCTCATCACCCTCGGTGCCCGCTTCGACGATCGAGTCACCGGCAAGCTGGACGAATTCGCGCCTTACGCGAAGGTCATCCACGCCGACATCGACCCGGCAGAGATCGGCAAGAACCGCAAGGCTGATGTCGCAATTCTTGGCGACGTGAAGGAAACCATCATCGCACTGAGTGAGGAGATGGAGCTCGCCTACGAGCAGTATGGCAAGCCGGACCTCACCGAGTGGTGGGCGTTCCTCAACAACCTGCGCGAGACCTACCCGGTGGGCTACGAAGAGCCCGACGACGATCTGATGAGCCCGCAGTACGTGCTGACACGTCTGGGTGCACTTGCGCCCGATGCGATCTACACCACGGGCGTTGGCCAGCACCAAATGTGGGCCCAGCAGTTCATTCCGTGGAAATTCCCCGGCCAGCTTGTCAACTCGTGCGGAGCAGGCACGATGGGCTTTGGTGTTCCGGCGGCGATGGGCGCGAAGGTTGGCAACCCCGACAAGACGGTCTGGTGTATCGACGGCGACGGTTCGTTCCAAATGACCAATCAGGAGCTCGCTACCTGCCGTCTGAATGACATCCCGATCAAGGTTGCACTGATCAACAATTCATCGTTGGGCATGGTGCGTCAGTGGCAGAACCTGTTCTATGACGGCCGGTTCTCCCACACGGATCTCGAGACCGGCCACGGCACGGTCCGCGTCCCGGACTTCGTCAAGATGTCCGAGGCCTATGACTGCCATGCAATCCGCGTGGAGAAGCCAGAAGACGTTGATGCAGCGATCGAAGAAGCGATGTCGGTCAACGACCGCCCCGTCGTCGTCGAATTCGTTGTCTCACCTGACTCGATGGTCTGGCCAATGGTGCCTGCCGGGGTCTCTAATGACGACATCCTGTACGCGCGCGACCTGCGCCCCACCCACGAAGATGAGGAGTAAGCATGATCAACCATCGCAATACCCTTTCGGTTCTCGTAGAGAACAAACCTGGCGTTCTTGCCCGCGTCTCTGGACTTTTCGCACGCCGTGCGTTCAACATCCATTCGCTGGCAGTTGGCCCGACGAACGATCCCGAACTGTCGCGTATCACGCTCGTGGTCGACACTGATGAAGAGTCGTTTGTTCAGTTGACGAAGCAGCTAGACAAGCTCGTTAACGTCATCAAAATTACCGAGCTTGAGGAGACGAACTCCGTGCAGCGCGAGCTAATCCTCATCAAGGTCAACGCCGACGACGCGACGCGCACCTCCGTCATCCAAGTCGTGGAGCTCTTCCGTGCCAGTATTGTTGACGTCGTGCCCGATGCTGTCACGATCGAAGCAACCGGCGGGGAGATGAAGATCAAGGCGCTACTGACGGCTCTCGAGCCCTACGGCGTGAAAGAAATCGTCCAGTCCGGAACCGTGGCAATCGGCCGCGGTGCTCGTTCCATGACGGAAACCGTTGCTGCCGAGCGTAAACAGTTGCGCGGTGCCTAGCTGGTGGGACGCTCAGCCGTCCACACCCCAACCGTCTTAGAATCCACGTAGCCCACCTAAGGAGAAAAAAGTGGCAGAGATTTTTTATGATTCCGATGCAGATCTGAGCATCATCCAGTCCAAGAAGGTCGCCGTCATCGGTTACGGATCGCAGGGGCACGCACACGCGCTGAACCTCCGCGATTCGGGAGTCGACGTCGTCGTTGGACTTCGCGAAGGCTCCAAGTCGGTCGCGAAAGCAGAAGAAGCAGGCCTGAAGGTCGCATCGATCGAGGACGCGGCGAAGGGCGCCGACGTCGTTATGATTCTGACCCCGGATCAGCACCAGCGCACGGTCTACGCCGAGTTGATCGAGCCGAACATGAAGGACGACGCCGCGTTGTTCTTCGCCCACGGTTTCAACATTCGCTACGGGTACATCAAGCCGGGCGAGGGCCACGATGTGTGCATGGTTGCACCGAAGGGTCCGGGCCACACGGTTCGCCGTCAGTACGAAGACGGCCGCGGTGTTCCAGACATCGTGGCAGTCGAGCAGGACGCGTCGGGCCAGGCATGGGATCTCGCACTCTCGTATGCGAAGGCCATCGGTGGCACGCGCGCCGGCGCCATCAAGACCACCTTCACCGAGGAAACTGAGACGGATCTCTTCGGCGAGCAGGCGGTTCTGTGTGGCGGCGTATCGCAGCTCATCCAGTACGGTTTCGAGGTTCTGACGGAGGCTGGCTACCAGCCCGAGATCGCCTACTTCGAGGTTCTCCACGAACTCAAGCTCATCGTTGACCTCATCAACGAGGGTGGCCTGACCAAGCAGCGCTGGTCGATTTCGGACACCGCCGAATACGGCGACTACGTCTCGGGCCCGCGCGTCATTTCTCCGGACGTCAAGGAGAACATGGAAGGCGTGCTCAAGGACATCCAGAACGGCAACTTCGCCACCCGCTTCATCGAAGATCAGGACGCGGGTGCACCGGAGTTCACCAAGCTGCGTGAGCAGGGCGAGAATCACTCGATCGAAAAGGTCGGCGTTGAGCTCCGCAAGATGTTCGCATGGGAGACCATCGACGAGGACTACGTGGACGGCTCTGCAGCCCGCTAAGCGGACGAGCGCACCACATCGTCGCTGACAGCGGCGCTACTACCTGAGAGGGCGGTTCGATTCCGAGCCGCCCTTTCAGGCTTTTTAGTTACGCAAAACGTTGGCACTGGTATCGAACACAATATATTATGTGAGTGAGGTACTCACCGGCGCCTCACTCACTCAAAGGAGAGCACATGGCTGAGCCCCGCATCGAAAAAGATCTTCTCGGATCCCGCGAAATTCCCGGGGATGCCTACTACGGCATTCACACGCTTAGGGCGATGGAGAATTTCCGCATTTCCGGGCGCACGATGAACGATTACCCCGAATTTATTCAAGGCATGGCGCTGACGAAGAAGGCGGTGGCGCTCGCGAACCGAGACACGCGTGTCCTTCCCAAGAAGACAGCCGAGGCCATTGTTGCCGCGTGCGATCTGATTATGGACGACGCCAAGGCTATGGACCAGTTCCCGATCGACATGTTCCAAGGTGGTGCGGGCACGTCGGTCAACATGAATACGAACGAGGTGATTGCGAACCTCGCTCTCGAGGTGTTGGGGGAGAAAAAGGGAACCTATTCGGTAATCAACCCGAATAATGATGTCAACAAATCCCAGTCCACCAACGACGCCTATCCAACCGGCATCCGCATCGCCCTCTACAAGCTCATTGAGAGCCTCATCGAGGAGGTGCAGGCGCTTGCCGACTCGTTTGGGCGAATATCGGAGAAGAACAAGAACGTCATCAAGATGGGCCGCACCCAGATGCAGGACGCGGTTCCGATGACGGTTGGTCAGGAGTTCGGCGCGTTCCGCACCCTCATGGAAGAGGAGGTGCGCTACCTGCGCCAGGAGATGAAGCTTCTTCTTGAGGTTAACCTTGGCGCAACGGCGATCGGCACCGGCCTGAACACGCCTCCGGGGTTCCAGGAGGCGGCGGTCAAGCGGCTTGCTGAGGTGACCGGTTTCGAGATCAGCGGCGCACCTGACCTCGTGGAGGCAACATCGGATACGGGCGTGTTCGTGACTGTTTCGGGTTCGTTCAAGCGGCTCGCGACCAAGGTGTCGATGATCTGTAATGATTTGCGCCTGCTCAGTTCGGGCCCGCGCGCCGGATTGAACGAGATTAATCTGCCGGAGATGCAGGCTGGTTCGTCGATCATGCCGGCAAAGGTGAACCCGGTGATCCCCGAGGTCGTGAACCAGGTGTGTTACAAGGTGCTCGGTAACGCCACGACGGTCGCGTTTGCCTCTGAGGCTGGCCAGCTTCAGCTCAACGTGATGGAACCAATCATCACGCAGTGCTTGTTTGAGGACGTGTACATCATGCGCAACGCGCTGAAGACGCTGCGCGAACGCTGCGTTGATGGCATCACGGTGAACGAGGACGTGTGCAAGGCCAACGTGATGAACTCGATCGGTATCGTCACCTATCTCAACGATTTCATCGGCCACGCTGAAGGCGACTCGATCGGCAAGGAAGCAGCTGCGACGGGCAGGGGCGTGCGCGAACTTGTTCTTGAGCACGGCCTGATGACCGACGAGCAACTCGACGACGCCTTATCTGTTGAGAACCTCATGAACCCGACGTACATGGGCAAGTTCTACGACGACGAGGACTAGGCGGCGAATCGGCCTCAGAATAAAACTGTTTGTAAGAAGGGCACTCAACACCGGTAAAACTGGCGTTGAGTGCCCTTCTCCGTGGCCGTCTGACTGGTCAGTAGTCTCTGATGTCCCTTTTCACGTAGGTGCGGCTCCAAGAAGTAGGCGCTGGGGGCGTGATGTCGCCGTAGAACGCAGATCGACCTGATATTTTCCTACCCGACGTACCTAAAGTTCAAAAGCCCCCTGTATAGGGTGCGTCCTCTTCAATATGGTGCTCCTGGTAGGGAAACCAGCGGGAACCCGGGCTATTACGCTGCTTCCAGTGGGGAATGGTGCTCCGGGTGGGCAAAACCCGGGGAGGTCCGGGCTATTACGGTGCTCCGGTAGGGGAAACCCGCGGGAGCCCGGCTATTTCGCCGCTCCCAGTTGGCAACCTCAGAGGAGCACGAGCACGCAGGCGAGTGAGATGAGCGCGGCCAGAGTGCCGGCCACGAGCGAGAGCGCGATTGACGCCCGCCCGCGGCGCAGGACCGAGCGGATATTGACCGCAGCGCCCATTCCCACCATTGCCGCGGTGAGGAACAGTGACGCGAAGAGCTCGATCGTCGAGGGTAGTGCGTGCGAATCGGGAAGATCGAGGACGGTTCGCAGGATCACCATGGCGACGAAGCCCGCAACAAAGAGGGGAACGAGTGGGGGAGTATTCACTGCGACACGGCGTGCCGAGTCATTGGCTTCGCCTCCGGAATGACTGGTGAGGCGCCGGCGCATCGTCAACCCGACAAGCACCACCATCGGAGCAAGTGTCAGCACCCGCCCAAGTTTGGAGGCAACCGCCACCTGCTGGACTTCGGGAGAGACGAAACCTCCGGCGGCCACAACCTGCCCCACCTCGTGCACAGCCGAGCCGATCCATACACCCGCGGGCATCACATCCATGCCTGTCGCGTTAATGATGGCGGGCAGTGCGAGCATCGAGATGGTACCGAAGATCGTCACGCCAGCGAGTGCTATAGCCGCTGACTCTTCCACGGCCCGGCGGTCCTTGCCGTCGTCAACGACGGCGGACATGGCGGCGATTGCGGACGCGCCGCAAATCGATGTGCCCGTTGCTACCAAGTAGCGATCAGGCATGTCCATCTTCAGTAGGCGCCCAATTGCCAACGTGCCCGCAAATGTGCCAACCACGGTGGCGAGAATCGTCACGAGAGCCCCGAGCCCGAGATCAACGATCACTCGAAGGGAGAGCTGGAATCCCAGTAGCACAACGCCAGCACGCAGAACTTTCTTCGACACAAATTTCAGGCCAGGCTCCGCGGCAGCCGGGACGAGCCCGATATTGCGTAGCAACATGCCCAGCAAGATGGCAACAAGTAGCGCAGAAAGGGTCGGCACGAACACGTTAATCCCGTAGGCGACCGCCGTTGCCAGAGCAACGAAGATGAAACCCGGGAGGTAGGTACGGAGTGTGGACATGGAATAACTATCCCACCGCCGGGCCACGAAACACGAAACCGGCAATACGCTCGTGAGGCACCGCTCAACGACGTGTCCAGCACGTGAAAATACCGGCTCACCATGTGGGCAGTTGCCTAGACTATGAGCCATGACTATTGAACTTGCAGTGATCCCTGGTGACGGTATTGGCCCCGAAGTTGTGGCAGAGGCGCTCAAGGTGCTCGACGCCGTGACAAACGGAGAGGTCACCTTCAACCAGACCAGCTACGATCTTGGCGCATCGCGCTACCACCGCACTGGTGAGGTACTGACCGACGCCGAGCTGGAGGAGATCAAGTCGAAGGACGTCATTTTGCTCGGAGCAGTCGGCGATCCGTCGATGCCATCGGGCGTGCTTGAACGCGGTTTGCTCCTCAAGCTCCGCTTCGAGCTCGATCAGTACGTGAACCTGCGCCCCTCCAAGTATTACCAGGGTGTGCCCACCCCGCTCGGCGATCCGGGCGAGATCGACTTCGTGGTCGTTCGTGAGGGCACCGAGGGTTTGTACGCGGGCAACGGCGGCGTGATCCGCGAAGGCACCCCGCATGAGATTGCAACCGAAGTGTCGGTGAACACCAGGTACGGCGCGGAGCGCGTCGTCCGATTCGCGTTCGAGCAGGCGCAGGCTCGCCGCAAGAAGCTCACGCTCGTGCACAAGCACAATGTGCTCGTCAACGCCGGCCACCTGTGGCGCCGAACGGTCGAGGAAGTCGGCGCGGAATACCCTGAGGTCCAGACCGATTACCTGCACGTTGACGCGGCCACGATCTTCCTCGTCACTGATCCCGGCCGCTTCGACGTGATCGTCACCGACAACCTGTTTGGCGACATCCTCACCGACGAAGCCGGCGCCATCACGGGCGGAATTGGGCTCGCGGCGTCGGGCAACATCAATCCGGACAAGACCTTCCCATCGATGTTCGAACCCGTCCACGGCTCAGCCCCAGACATCGCAGGCACCTCGACCGCCGACCCGATTGCAACCATCTCCTCGATCGCCCTGATGCTCGATTTCCTCGAGTATCCTGAACTTGCTCGTCAGGTCCAAAGCGCCGTCGACGCCGACATGGAAGCCCGCGCAGACGCCGCCGCGAACGGAACCCCGCTGGTACGGACCACGCAGGAGATTGGCGACGCCGTCGTCGCTTTACTTGCGTAAGCTGCGGCACTAACCAACTGCAACCGCGCGCGAGCGCCGGCGTGACACCCGCGCTAGATTGAGACGAAACGAAAGGACGACATGCGCCAGCCCACCGACCTAGAGAAACTTGCCGCACAGCCGATTGCCGGGGCGGACGGCCTCGCAGGCACGTTCGCGCTTCAGCCGCACGATGCGGTCGCATCGGACGAGGAACACGAGCGCGTGTTGTCGAACCTCGGTTTCGGCTCAGATTTCACCGATTACATGGCACATGCCACGTGGACGGCGGAGGAGGGCTGGCACAACAAGGTCGTGGAGCCCTATGGCCCACTCACGCTTGATCCCGCTGGCGCCGTCCTGCACTACGGCCAGGAAACGTTCGAGGGCATGAAGGCTTATCGGCATGATGACGGGTCGATCTGGACGTTCCGCCCCACCTACAATGCGGCGCGAATCAATATGTCGAACCGGAGACTCGCGATTCCGGAGCTCCCGCACGAAGACTTCCTCGCCTCGATCGTGGATCTTGTGCGCGCGGATGCCCGCTGGGTTCCATCCGAGCCGGGTACCTCGCTCTACCTGCGCCCCTTCGTCTTCGCATCGGAATCATTCCTTGGCGTGCGCGCGGCGGCACGGTACGAATACATCGTCATTGCTTCGCCGTCAGGTGCGTATTTCAAGAATGGGCTTCAGCCAATTGAGCTGTGGGTCGACCGCGAATACCACCGCGCGGGTCCGGGCGGAATGGGTGACGTCAAGACGGGCGGCAACTACGCCTCGTCGTTGCTGCCGAAGGTGCGCGCGGCGCAGGCCGGTTACGATGAGGTCCTATTCCTCGACGCCGCAACAAATACGAATGTCGACGAGCTCGGCGGCATGAACGTCTTTATCGTGATGGCCGATGGTTCGATCAGGACCCCGGCGCTCACCGGCAACATCCTGCCCGGTGGCACCCGCTCGTCAATTATTCAGCTACTTGAATCGCAGGGCACGCCGATATCCGAAGAGACGATCTCCCTCCAGTCGGTCTTAGACGGCCTCGCCTCCGGCGACGTCGCAGAAATGTTCGCGTGCGGAACGGCCGCTGTCGTCACCCCGATTGGTCGCCTTGCTTCGGATGACTTCGATATCGAGGTGCCCGTGGGCGGCACAACTACCGCAATTTATGATGAACTCACCGCCATCCAGCTCGGCCATGCCGAGGATCGTTTCGGATGGCTTTACAAGATCGCAGATGCCTCATGAAAATTTTCGTTTATGACACCACGCTTCGTGATGGTGCACAGCAGGAAGGTATTAACCTTTCGGTCGCGGACAAGCTTGCGATGCTTCCGCACATCGAGGCGATGGGCGCCGATTACATTGAGGGCGGCTGGCCGGGAGCGATCCCGCGCGATACCGAGTTTTTCAATGCGTTGAAAGAGAATAATCCACTCGAGCATGCCACGCTGACCGCCTTTGGTTCGACGACGAAGGCCGGGGTGCCCGCCTCCACAGACGGCCAGGTTGCTGCCTTGCTGGACTCCGGTGCACACGTCATCTGCCTCGTTGCCAAGTCCGACATCCGCCACGTCGAGCAGGCTCTGCGCACTGACGGCGAGGAAAATCTTCGTATGGTTCGCGACACCGTGACCTACCTGCGGGAGCAGGGGCGCGAAGTCATGGTGGACCTGGAGCATTTCTTTGATGGCTTTATCGCAGACCCCGACTACACGACGTCGGTGGTCGCCGAAGCCCTCAACGCGGGCGCCTCGTGGGCCGTCCTGTGCGACACGAACGGCGGCTCACTACCCTCAACGATCACCCGCATCGTCAGCGATCTGACGGCGCGACTCGAGCGCTACGGCGTCGTCAATCCTCCGCTCGGCATTCACGCTCACGACGACGGCGGGTGTGCGGTTGCGAACACGCTCGCTGGGGTTGACGCCGGGTGTCGGCAGATTCAGGGCACCATCAATGGCTATGGGGAACGCACGGGCAATGCGAACTTGCTGACCGCCGTCGCGAACCTAGCTCTCAAGACGGACTATGGCACCGTCTCTCCCGAACAGCTCGCCGATTTTTCGTCAGTCTCGCATGCGATCGCGGAGCTGACGAACATGGCGCCGCAGATGCGTCAGCCCTACGTGGGCAACTCTTCGTTCGCACACAAGGCCGGCCTGCATGCATCGGCCATCCGCGTGGATCCGAATTTGTATCAGCACATCGATCCGGAGCGAGTCGGCAACGTGATGCGCATGCTGGTGTCCGACATGGCTGGCCGTTCGTCGGTGGAGCTCAAGGCGCGCGAGTTTGATATCGATCTGTCGGAGCGCAAGGACGAGCTCGGCGAGATCACGCGCCGGGTCAAGGAGGCTGAAGCTCAGGGATACACCTACGACGCCGCAGATGCCTCGTTCGAGCTGCTCGTGCGCGAGGTGCTTGATGGTCAGCGACTCGCGTTTTTCGAGGTTGAGCAGTGGTCGACGGATATTACGTCAAAGCCCGGTGAACCTGGCACCACGGTCAGCGAGG
Organism: Trueperella sp.; assembly: GCA_012727825.1. GTDB lineage: Bacteria > Actinomycetota > Actinomycetes > Actinomycetales > Actinomycetaceae > Trueperella. Next base: position 422 of record JAAYGH010000092.1, on the reverse strand, counting down.
CGCGAGTCAAGCTGCACGCCGGCGGTCAGCGCCTCATGCGCATGGGGGAGGGCGTGGGCCCAGTCCACGCACTCGACGAAGCTCTGCGCGCGGCGCTCACACCGGTGTATGACGATCTTGAAGCGATGGCACTGATGGATTTTAAGGTGCGCATTCTCGACTCCTCGAGTGGCACGCAGGCAGTCACTCGGGTGATGATCACGATGCAGGATTCCGATGGCACGTGGACCACGGTGGGTGTTGGCGACGACGTCATCGAGGCGTCGTGGGAAGCCCTCACCGACGGCTACGTCTACGGCTTACTCCGCTCGGGGCAGACTCCCGTAGCCGAACAATCCTAGGCGTTTGACAGGCGAAAATAAGCCGAAGCGGGCCCTCAGTCCCACACTTGAATCACTCCACTTCAGCTTCTGGCAATAACG
>JAAYGH010000091.1 GCA_012727825.1 Trueperella sp. | reverse complement strand
AGATGGAGTCCATTGTGGCCGCCGAGCGATTGGCAGTCGCAATTGGCTCACGAGCGCGATCCGACATCGTCGTCGGGGAATACTTGTTCAAAAGGACTTGCGCTGACTTGTCTGACAACATACGATTATCCTACCCGATAGGAAGCAATGATGCTTCATATTCACTCGATGGAGAGGAAACGACATGCGTTCATCCAAACGCTGGGTCAAGCTAACAGCCGTAGCAGCGGCAGCGATGCTGGCCCTATCCGCCTGCGGAGGCGGAAACGGCGATGGTGAAGATGACACCACCGACACCACGACCACCACTGAAGACAGCGGTGACGGTGACAACGGCGCCCCCGCGGGCCAGATCAATCTTGGCGTCGCATACGAAACAACCAACTATGACCCCTCGACCACCTCATCGGCACTGGCCATGGGTTCGAACTGGCACGTCGTAGAAGGTCTGTATGAATTCGACATGGCCACCTACGAGGTTTACCCGGCGCTTGCCGACGGCGAGCCCGTCGAAGTGACGGACACCGAATACGAGATCACGCTCCGTGACGGCGCAAAGTTCTCCGACGGAACCGACGTCACCACCGAGGACGTTCTTGAATCGTGGGCACGTACCACGGACGAGACCTCGATTTACAAGCAGTTCTTTACGTTCATCGACACGGTGGAAGCTAAGGACGACAAGACCATTACCGTGACGCTCGATTACCCGTTCGCAGGTCTTGCTGACCGTCTCGTCAACGTCAAGATCATTCCGGCGTCATCGACCCAGGATGAAATGACCGCTTTCCCGGTCGGCACCGGCCCGTTCAAGTACACCGAAATCTCCAACACGGCGATTGAGGCAGTCCCGAACGAGCACTACAACGGCTCCAAGCCCGCTCAGGTTGAGCTCATGCACTGGGACGTCCTGAAGGACGATTCAGCACGTCTGTCCGCTGCCCTCGGTGGCACGATCGACGTCATGGAGACCGTCCCATCGTCAACCAAGGATCAGCTTTCTGGTGCAGGTTGGACACTCGATGAGGTCCCCGGCTACAACAACGCTTTCCTGATGTTCAACACCTCGAAGGATCCGTTCGGCGATGCTGAGGTTCGCCGCGCGTTCCACCAGGCTATCGACCGTCAGGGTCTCGTTGACAACGCTCTCGCAGGCGATGCGATCGTGTCGACCTCGTTCCTACCAGAGTCGAACCCGATGTACACCGAAGCAGCAACGCAGTTTGATTACGACTCAGATGCTGCAGCGCAAATCTTCGCTGACGCTGGTCTGACCGAAGTCACCCTCATCGCAACGGACCACCCGTGGGTCTCAAACCTCACCCCGCAGATCCGTCAGGATCTCGAGGCTGCAGGTCTGACAGTCAACGTTCAGTCCATGGCATCGGGTGACCTGTACGCGAACTTCGCGGACGTCGACAACCCGACCTACGACGTCGCGCTTGCACCGGGCGATCCGTCGGTCTTCGGCCAGGATCCCGGCATCATCATTGACTGGTGGTACGGCGACAACGTCTGGACCCAGCAGCGCACCTCGTGGGCTGTCACCGCTCCGGAAGCCTTCCAGCAGCTCCAGGATATCTCCGCCGAGGCAGCACAGCTGACCGGTGACGAGGCAACCGCCAAGTGGGCTGAAGCTCTCGATCTCATCTCGGAGGAAGCGCCAGTGTTCCCGCTCTTCCACCGCACGATGATCACGGGCTTCAACATGGATAAGCTCGACAACGTTGACGGCATCGGCACCACGGGCCTCGAGCTCGTTGGCGCAACCGTCAAGAACTAACCAAGTAACACACACCGAGAGCCGTGGAGGAGCGGATATATCCTCCCCTCCACGGCTCTGCATTCCCTCATAGGGCTCAGGTGCCAATGGCGGCGCCCACGAAGCTCGTCCTTCTCAGGTAGAAGAGGAATTTTGGACAGTGAATAATCTCTTAAGACTTCTTGGGCGACGCCTCATCGCGCTCCCCATCATGGTGATCGGCGTGACCTTCCTCGTCTTCTTCATCATGTCCCTTTCGCCAATCGACCCGGCTTACACGGCTCTTGGTGAATTCGCGACGCCGGAAGCTCTCGAAGCTTTCCGCGTTAAGCACGGGTACAACGATCCCTTCCTCGTTCAGTATGGAAACTATCTCCTCAACGTGTTCCAAGGTGACCTTGGGTTCTACGGAATCGGAGATCAGAACAAGGTGACCGACATGGTTGCCGACGCACTTCCCATTACCCTGGCGCTCACCTTCTTCGGCCTGATCATTGCCGTCGTTATCGCTTTCCCACTAGGTATTATCTCGGCAATCTACCGCGATCGTTGGCCAGATCAGGCGATCCGTGTTTTCTCGGTGATCTGCATTGGCACCCCGTCGTTCTGGCTCGCATCGCTCCTCGTCCTCGCATTCGTTGGCGGATCGATCCCGGTCTCCGGCGCACTGCCAGGAATGACCGAGGACTTTAATAGCTGGTTCATGCGCATGCTCCTTCCGGCAGTATCTCTGGCGGTTCCCGTCATTGGCCAGATGACCCGCGTTGTGCGCACCTCAATGGTTGAGGAACTGGACCGCGACTACGTCCGCACCGCTCTTGGCGCCGGCGTCCCGCGTTCCGTCGTCGTTGGCCGCAACGTCCTGCGTAACGCTCTGATCACCCCGGTCACAGTTCTCGGTCTGCGTGTCGGCTACCTCATGGGCGGCGCCGTGGTCATCGAGATCATCTTCAATATCCAAGGCATGGGCCGCGTGCTCATATTGGGTATTCAGAATAATTGGGTGAACCTCGTGCAGGGTGGCGCGCTCGTCGTGGCAATCGCCTTCATCATCGTCAACATCATCGTTGACATGCTCTACCTGCTCATCAACCCGCGAATTAGGTCGGTGTGACATGACTTCCAAGAAGCAGAAATTAGACACAGTAACGACGAAGGGCGCTCGCTTTGGCCGCATCCGCAATATGGGGCTCGGCTCGCAGCTGTCCGTGATTTTCTTGATCCTGATCTTCGTCATCTCCTTCCTGTCGCCCTGGATTTCTCCCTACACCCCGGACCAACTGTTCGGAAATTGGCTGGAGCCCTCCGGTGAGCACCTGTTTGGTACAGACCATGCCGGCCGAGATGTGCTGTCGCGCATTCTCTACGGCGGTCGCTACTCGCTCATGATCGGCGTCTTCGCCACCCTCGTCGCCCTGTTTTTCGGAGCCATCATCGGCTCGATCGCGGCAGTGACGCGCAAGTGGATCGGCGAAGTCATCATGCGCATCATGGACATCATCATGGCCGTGCCCGGCATCGCCATGGCAGCAGTCACGGTGCTTGTGTTTTCCCGCAGGCTCGAGCCCGATAACGTCATCGGACTCGTTGGCGTTATTATCGGCGCCATTGCGTTCGTCTACACGCCACAACTGGCGCGCATTGTTCGCGCTAACGTCATGAGTGCCTATGGCGAGGACTACGTTCGCGCGATCGTCGTTGCCGGCGCACGCGCTCCGTGGATCCTCATCAAACACGTGGCCCGCAATACCGCGGCCCCCGTGCTCGTGTTCGCCACGGTTCTTGTGGCCGACGCAATCATTCTCGAAGCTTCGCTGACCTTTATCGGTTCGGGCCTTCAGTCCACGATGGTCTCCACGTGGGGTAACGTCCTGTCGGACGCCTCGTCGAACATGTCGGTTCTGGCCGGCAAGTGGTGGACGGCCTTCTTCCCAGGCGTGTTTATCATGCTGACCGTGCTGTGCTTGAACATTTTGTCCGAGGGCATCACCGACGCCATGGTGGCAGCGCCGTCAGGCGACCAAAAGGTCGACAACGTGGCTGCAACCCGCGAACAGGACAAGCTCCTGCTCGATCCGCGCCTCGCACACGAGACGCAGGCGAAGTCGCTTCAGCAGCGACTCGATCAACTGGCTCATGTCGAAGGCAGGCGAAAAGACAGATTCGTCGCCCAAGCCACCGGCGCGCCACTACTCGAGGTGCGCAACCTGTCCATCCGATTCCCGCGCCACGGCGATGTCAACGTCGTCGACAACGTGTCCTTCTCAGTTCACGAGGGCGAGACGATGGGACTCGTGGGCGAGTCCGGCTGTGGAAAATCGATCACCGCGCTGTCCATCATGGGGCTCATTGATTCGAGTGCCGAACTCTCGGGCGAGATCCTCTACCAGGGCAAAGACCTGCTCACGATGAAGCCATCCGAGCGTCAAGGTCTCCTCGGCAACCAGATGGCCATGATCTACCAGGACGCCCTGTCCTCGCTGAATCCGGCGATGCTCGTGCGTTCACAGATGAAGCAACTGACCAGCCGCGGTGGAACTCGCACGGCAGAAGACCTCCTCGAACTCGTCGGTCTGGATCCGAAGCGTACGCTCGAGTCCTACCCGCACGAGCTCTCCGGTGGCCAGCGCCAGCGCGTGCTCATCGCTATGGCACTGACCCGCGATCCGAAGCTCATCATTGCTGATGAGCCGACGACGGCCCTCGACGTCACCGTGCAAAAGCAGGTTATTGACCTGCTCAACGAACTTCGCGAGAAGCTCGGATTCGCCATGGTCTTCGTCAGCCACGACCTCGCACTCGTTGCCGAAGTCGCGCACAAGATCACCGTCATGTATGCCGGTCAAGTTGTTGAACAGGCGCCCACCTCGGAGCTTCTGTCCAACCCAATTCACGAGTACACCCGTGGGCTCTTGGGCTCGGTGCTCTCGATCGAGGCCGGAGCACTACGACTCCACCAGGTGCCCGGCACGGTGCCATCACCTCGGGACTTCCCGTCTGGAGATCGATTCGCGCCGCGTTCCTCGCACCCCGACGTCGGGCTTGAAACCCCGCCGCTGCGGATGGAAATTGACGGCCGAGACCACGTCTATGCCGCCGTTCCGGACAGCGCGTGGATCGACGCCGGATACGACGTTCCTGCACAGCAAGGAACGCACGTGCCCGTCGAGGAATCGTCTGGCCGCAAAGCCACTACTGATGTGAAGGAGGACGAGCGATGAGCATCGATCAGGAACTCGAACACAAGGTTGATCCGAACACCCCAATTATTGAGCTTCGCGATCTTCATGTGGTTTTCAAAACCCGCACTGGTTCGATCTTCAATCCCAACAAAGTTCACGCCGTGAACAATGTGAATATGAAGGTCATGCCCGGCGAGGTGCTAGGCATCGTGGGCGAATCCGGTTCTGGAAAGTCCACGGCCGCCAACGTCATGTGTGGCCTCCAAGAACCAACCGAAGGTCACGTCTTCTTTAAGGGAGAGGAAGTGACGAAGCGTTCGGCTGGTGATCGCCGCAAGATTGGCCGCGTCGTGTCTGTTGTTTTCCAGGACCCGTCGACCGCCCTCAACGCCCGCATGTCCGTCCGTGACCAGCTCATGGATCCGCTCCGCGTGCACGACATCGGGACGGAGGAGGAACGCAGCGCTCGCGTGGAGGACCTCATCACTCAGGTGGGTCTCCCGCGGTCCGCACTTGATGCGCTTCCGGGCCAACTCTCGGGTGGTCAGCGCCAGCGAGTGGCGATCGCCCGTGCTCTCGCTCTTCGCCCTGACGCGATCATCGCGGACGAGCCAACCTCGGCTCTTGACGTGTCGGTCCGTGCACAGATTCTGAATCTTCTGATGGACCTGAAGAATGATCTCGGCCTGGCAATGGTGTTCATTTCGCACGATATTCAGACCGTTCGCTACATTTCTGATCGCATTGCCGTGATGAACTCGGGCGAAGTGGTCGAAGAAGGTCCTGCGAAGGAACTGCTCGAAAATCCCCAACATCCCTATACCCGAACCCTGCTGGGCGCAGCGCCATCGCTGCTACACCCAGATCTTGGAGGACAAGAATGAAATTTCGCGGAGTGATCCCTCCCGTTGTTGCACCACTAACAACTAATGGCGAATTGGACCTCGTCAGCTATGAGCGCCATGTCAATCGACTGATCGATGCCGGAGTGGACGGCCTGTTCATTCTCGGTTCGTCTGGAGAAGTCGTCTTTTCAACCGACGAGCGCCGCAGGCAGATCATTTCCGAAACGATGCGGATCGTTGAGGGTCGGGTTCCGGTGATGGTGGGTGTCATCGACACCACCACGCCGCGCGTGATCGAACAGGCGAAGATCGCGCAGGAGCTCGGCGCTGATGCCATTGTGGCAACGGCTCCGTTCTACGCGATCGTTGGCCCGAAGGACATCGAGCGCCACTTCCGGCTGATCAAGCAAGCGATCGATCTCCCGTTATTTGCCTACGACATCCCCGTGTGCGTGCACGTCAAACTCAGCACGGACATGATTTTGGACCTGGCTCGCGACGGCGTGTTACAGGGCGTGAAGGATTCGTCTGGCGACGACGTCTCGTTCCGAAACCTTGCCATGTTGCGTTCCGAGCTGGGCCTAGATTTGGCATTGCTCACCGGTCATGAGGTCGTCGTCGACGGCGCCTATATGTCAGGTGCCGACGGCTGTGTGCCGGGGTTGGGCAATGTTGACCCCAAGGTATATGTCGAGCAGTGGCAAGCCGCTCAGGCAGGGGACTGGGATCGCGTTCGCGAACTTCAGGATTACGCTTCACGCCTCATGAGGATCACCTCCGTGACGGTAGGCGAGTTCGGGTTTGGAGCGGGCGTGGGCGCATTTAAGACCGCGCTCATGTTGCTCGGAGTGTTCGAGACGAACACGATGCCCGAACCAATTGCCGCGCTCGAGGGTGGCAACGTTGAGGTTGTTGCTGGCGTACTGCGTCATGTCGGATTGCTGAGCTAGGAGGACGCAGATGACGGGTGCCAACGGAGAAATCCTCACGATTGACATCGGTGGCACCAAAATCGGATGGGCGCTCACGGATGTATCGCATATTGCATTCGAGAGCAGCCTGTCCGTTCACACCAACGCTCGCGCTGGCGGTCCGGACGTCGCACGACGCCTCGTGGATCTCGTTCGCGAGGTGCGGGCAACCCGTTCCTCTCTCCTCGGAATCGGTATCGCCAGCGCGGGCGTGGTTAATCCAACAACGGGAGGCATCGTGTCGGCCACCGGCACGATGCCCGGCTGGGCTGGCACCGAACTCGGTACGATGATCGGTGAGGCCACGGGTCTGCCGGTCCACGTTCTGAACGACGTGCACGCGCACGGCCTCGGTGAGGCGATCTTCGGTGCTGGCCGGGGAGCGCCCTCCGTTTTGTCTGTTGCCGTTGGTACGGGCATCGGTGGCGCGCTCATTCGCGATGCGCAGGTCGACTTCGGGGATCATTTCCTTGCCGGCCATTACGGGCACATCCACCATCATCGTGCAGACGATCTCGTGTGTTCGTGTGGGCGGACCGGCCACATTGAGGCGATCGCCTCCGGTCACGGCATTACCAACTGGTTTAATGCCCGCCGATCGATCGGCGATCCCGAGGTAGCGAATGGCAAGGAATTGCAAGAGTTGGCGGATTCCGGGCATATTCTTGCGCGGGCCGTCTTCACTGAATCGGCGTTTGCGCTGGGGGAAACCATCGCAACGCTGACGAATTCGGTCGACCCCTCCGTCGTCGTTCTGTCTGGTTCGATGACACGCTCGGGAGACGCGTGGTGGCAAGCCGTGCGCGAGGGCTACGCTGCACGTGCCATGGACCCGGTAGCGGACGTGCCCATCGTTCTGGGCGAATTAGACTCGGAGGCGCCGCTGTACGGCGCGGCCATAAATTTCTTGAGAAATGAAGGTATGGAACTGTGAACCTCATCGAATCCTTGCGCGGCGGACTCATCGTGTCCGTTCAGGCCTATCCGGGAGAGCCGATGCGCCACCCAGAAACAATGGCCCAGATTGCACGTGCGGCCGAGCAGGGCGGCGCGGTAGCTATCCGCTGCCAAGGCCTCGCCGACATCGCTGCCATCAAGGGCCAGGTGGACGTTCCCGTCATTGGCTTGTGGAAAGAGGGACACGAGGGTGTCTTCATCACCCCGACACTGCGCCACGCTCGCGCCTGCATCATGGCAGGCGCCGATATCGTGGCACTCGACGCCACCCGTCGGCCCCGCCCAGACGGACTTACCTATGCAGAGACTGTGCACGCTCTCAAAAAGGAGGGCGCGCTCATCATGGCCGACTGCGGATCTATCGACGACGCCCGCATGGCCGTCGAGGCGGGCTCGGATATCATTTCGACGACGCTCGCCGGCTATTCGGGAGAGCGGGAAAAAACTGTGGGCCCAGATTTTGAGGTGCTCAACCAGATGGTTTCGGAATTCCCCGATGTGCCGGTATTGTGCGAAGGCCGCGTGCACTCGGCCGAGCAGGCACGCCAGGTGATGGACGCGGGTGCCTACGCCGTCGTCGTCGGCACGGCAATCACACACCCCACAACAATCACGTCGTGGTTCGCGAACGCAATAAAGTAATCCCTACACATGTGGGTGACCCCTTCGTGGGCGCCGCAGCAGACACCCAAATATCCTTGGTTTGTAGAAAGGACCACAATGAAGGTTGGAGTTTTTACCGATGAGGCTGCAGTTGCCAAAGCGGCGGCCGCGTACCTCATGGAAACGATGGATGCAGCTACCGTGTGCAACCTTGGCGTGGCCACAGGGTCGACCCCTCTCCCGCTTTATGCGGAACTCCGCGCGGCGCACGCCGATGGGAAATTCTCGCTTGCGAAGGCCAAAGCATTTGCTTTGGACGAGTACATCGGACTCGAGTTCGGCCATTCCGAGAGTTATCGCAAGGTCCTCCAAAACGAGCTTGTGGGAGCGGACAAGGTCGGATTGGCCGACGAGAATCTTTTCACGCCCAACGGCAATGTTGACGTACCAGTCGGCGCTCGTGAAGCAGCTGACGCTTACGACGCCCTGATCCGTGATAACGGCGGCGTGCATCTGCAGATACTCGGTATTGGCTCCAACGGGCACATTGGTTTCAATGAGCCGGGTACTTCCCTGAGCTCTCGCACTCATGTCGACGCACTGGCGCGGCAAACGCGCGAGGATAACGCACGTTTCTTCGACGGTGATCTGGGTAAAGTTCCCGAAATGTGCATCACTCAGGGCCTCGGCACCATCCTCGAGGCGGAGCACATTATGCTCATCGCCACCGGTGCGGCTAAGGCACATGCAATCGCCCAGGCCGTCGAGGGACCAATTTCTTCGGCATGCCCCGCATCGATTCTTCAAATGCATCCATCCGTGCGGGTGTATGTGGACGAAGCCGCTGCTGCCAATCTCAGCGGGCGGGACATGCACGCGGTGCGTTGGGAGGTGCTCGCGTGATTGTGCGTGGAAAGCTCCTCGATGGACATGGGAAACTCGTCGGCTCCGGCCTGCGAATTGAGGATGGCAGGGTCGCAGAGATCTTCGACGTCGAGCCAGATGTGACCGGTTGGATCACCCCCGGTTTCATTGATATTCACTGCCACGGCGGCGGCGGATCCTCGTTCCCGGATAATCCGAGCCCGGAAGGTGTCGGCCAGGCCGTGGACGCCCACCGTGCTTTGGGTACTACTGCGTTGATGGCGTCGACCGTCTCTCTGATCGACACGCTGCCCTCGATCGAGGGCCTCGCGCAGGCATGCGAGGAGGGTATGCTCGCAGGAATTCATCTCGAAGGTCCCTACATTTCGCCGCACAAGGCTGGCGCGCAGAATCCGGTAGCGATTCGACATCCCGATCTCGATGAGCTGCGTGAGTGGCTCGAGGCTGGCAAGGGGTGGATCAAAATGATGACGATCGCGCCCGAAGTGGACAACGCGATCCCGGCGATGAAGATGCTCCTTGACTACGGCGCCGTGCCCTCGTGGGGGCACACGAACGCCGATCTTGAAAAAACCCGCACAGTCGTGAAAGCGACTGCCGAATACGCTGCGGAGATTGGCTGGACGAAGCCGCCCCAGATGGCCACCCACCTGTTTAATGCGATGCCCCCGGTCGGGCACCGTGCGCCGGGCCCGGTCCGCGAGCTCGTGGCCGCAGCCAAGCGGGGTGAGTGCACGGTGGAGCTCGTGGCGGACCTCGTCCATGTTCACCCCGACCTCGTGCACGACGTGGTGGAATACGTCGGTGCGAGCAACCCACACGGCGTCGTGTTCGTGACGGATGCGATGGAAGGCGCGGGCATGGCCGACGGTCAGTACGTGCTGGGAGGTCAGAGTGTCAACATCGTTGAGGGCACCGCGCGCCTTGTGCGCGGCGGCGCGATCGCTGGCGGAACTTCGCGGATTGCCGAGCAGGTTCAACGGACGGTGCGCGGAGGCTATCTGTCGATGGAAGACGCCGTTCGGTGCACCGTTGCAGCGCCAGCCGCAGCCGTCGGATTTGACGACTCCACCCCAGGCGTCACGCTGGAGTGGCTGGTTGGAGCCGCGCCCAACGTCGTCGTGATGAATGACGACCTAGATGTCGAACGTGTTATCCGCGAAGGTGAAATCCTCTCGTAGCAATGGGACGTGTTCGACGCAAGAGTTGACCTTTCGGTATAACCCGAAAAATCGCCCCGCCGGGGAATACCTGGTGGGGCGATGCGTTATCGTTAGTGCCGACGACAAGGAGTTGGATGAGCGACGATCTGACCTCGGACATCAGGGTCGAGGACGAGACACCCGAGGAGCGCACTGCGCGCTTCGAACAGGACGCCGTGCCCTACTTGAATCAGCTGTACGGGGCGGCGATGCGCCTGACCCGTAACCCGCAAGATGCGGAGGACCTCGTGCAAGAATCCTTCGCGAAAGCGTTTTCTGCGTTCCACCAATTCAAGCCAGGAACCAACCTCAAGGCATGGCTCTACCGGATCTTGAATAACACATTCATTTCCAACTATCGCAAGAAGCAACGCCGCCCACTCGAGGCCGATGCGGGCGAGGCAGAGGACTGGCAGGAATTCCGGGCCTCCACTCACCAATCGACGGGGTTCGTTTCTGCGGAGATGGAAGCGCTCGAGAATCTCCCGAATGAAGAAATTAGGGAAGCGCTGGAACAGCTCCCCGAGGATCGGCGTACGGCCGTCTATCTCGCGGATGTCGAAGGTTTTACCTACCAAGAAATTGCAGACATTATGGAGACTCCGATCGGAACGGTCATGTCTCGGCTGTACCGCGGCCGCACCCAGCTGCGCGATCTGTTGCGCGACTACGCGCGCGATCTGGGATATGTGAAGGAGAAGGCGTGAGTAAAGAATTTAACGAATTGATCGCACAGCTCGAAGACTGTGGGTGCGAGAGCCCGGAGTGTGACTGCGGCCAAAACTGCCAGTGTGAGGAGGTGCTCGATCGACTTTTCGGCCTGCTCGATTACGAAATTACCGACGCCGATGCGGCCCGACTCGTCAAACACAGCGCCAATTGCCCAACCTGTGAGAGCCGGATTGAGGAAGAGATCGTGTTCCGTAAGGTCATCCGCCGCGGGTGTTGCGGGGAATCTGCGCCTGAGTCATTGCGGATGAAAATTACCAGAATAACAATGCGGTAGTTGGTAGGGCACTGACTGAGCCGTTACACTGGTGAAAGTTAACAATCTGAGGAGTGAACATGTCGAAGCGCGGTAGGAAACGTAAAGCACGCAAGAATCGCCCTGCGAACCGTGGCAAGCGTCCAAACGCATAAGCCTCACGCAGGTTAAAACATCACGAATGGTCGGAGCTGGTGCTCCGACCATTTTCTTGTGTGCCCGTTGGGCTTATCGGCGACTTACCCGACTATTCGAGCCAAACGCGAGGGGTTTTGGTCGGTCCCGCCTATTCGAGCCAAACGCGAGGGGTTTTGGCTGGTCCCGCCGCGGTACCTAGCAAACGCGAGGGGTCCTGGCCATGTGCGAGAGGTAGTTCCCCTCGTGTGTGACTGGAAGTCCTCGCATTTGTGAGTGTTCGTCCGGGAGAGTCGGGCAACGAGACGCGGGTGTACAGGTGTGCACGTGTGGGCGAGCTGGCCAGCAACGTGCGGGTGCCGGGGTTCTAGCCGGGCTAGCGCCGGGAGCGGCTAGTCGCTGACGGGAGGCTCGATACCCAGCCACGAGTGCCAGCCCTTGTGGAGGACGAGCCAGGTCATGAGGCCGTACCCGGCCTGTCGCGGGCTGTAGCTGTCGGGGGAGGTCGCCATGTCGGTCAGCCACTGTTCGTGATTTTTCAGCGGGGTATAGCAATCGACGTACGGAATCTTGCGCCGGTCGCACACCTCGGCAAAAGCACGGTTCAGCGCCTCTTGATCGCGCTGCGAGACATCCAAACGAGGGGGCGGCCCGACGACGAACACTGGCAAGTTCTGACGATGTGCGTTGTCGAGGAGATTGGCGAGGTAGAGCCGGGATCGCGCCGTGGAGGTGAGACCCAGATCGTGGGAGCCAAGACCGATGACGAGACGGTTGTCCGCATCTTTATCGAGCCGAGGGAGCACTTCTTTTTCCCATCGATGAACAAGATTCTCGGTCGACTGGCCCGGCCACGCAAGTGGCAGGGCAGTGATTGGTGGGTCGTGAGGCGAACGGGCCATTGTGCGCCCAACCCAACCTAATGCGCGGGCATCGCCATAGCCCGCAACCAGCTCATCGCCAACGAAGAAAACTCGGATATTCACTCCTCTACCCTACGGCACATCAACGTGGAGGCGGGACGTCAAGCAAGGAATTAGTCACATGGGGGCGCTCCCACCAATCGGTGAGAGCGCCCCGTTCGAGTCACGCGACCCGAGCTACCTCACGTGCTCGGGATGGTCCGAGTAAGTTACTCCTCGAATGCCGCCTTCATCAACTCTTTCGCCTCGCGTACGTGTACGGACGTCATGCCTGCCGCCGTGGATGCTGCCGCGGGCCTGGAGATGCGCTTGACGCCGCGATCCAGCTCGAGGAACATGTCGAGCGCAAAGTGGCCCCATGCACCTTGGTTAGCCGGTTCGTCCTGCACCCAGAACACTTGGGCCTCGGGGTACTTATCAAGCTCCGCACGCACCTCGTCGACCGGGTTCGGGTACAGCTGTTCGATGCGAATGATGGCCGTGCGATCGTCGCCGTCCTTCTCCGCCTTCTCGAGGAGGTCGTAGTAAATCCTGCCCGTACACAGCAGCACACGATCGACATTGCGAAGGTTGCGATGTTCACCGATGACCTTCTGCAAGGTACCGGATGTAAAGTCCTCGATATTCGACTTGGCAGCCCTACGACGTAGGAGTTGCTTGGGTGTGAAGACGATCATCGGCTTACGCGGACGGTTGTATGCCTGCTGACGGAGCATATGGAAATAGTTCGCCGGCGTGGAAGGTTGCACCACGATCATGTTGTCCTCCGCGCTCATTTGCAGGAACCGTTCGATGCGGGCAGACGAATGATCCGGACCTTGACCCTCGTAGCCGTGGGGGAGGAGAACGACGAGCGAGGATCTCTGGTTCCACTTCTGCTCAGCCGAGCTGATGAACTCATCCGTCACGGTTTGGGCACCATTGACGAAGTCTCCGAACTGCGCCTCCCAGATGACGAGCGCGTCGGGGCGCTGTACCGAGTAGCCGTACTCAAAGGCGAGGACGGCGTACTCCGAGAGTGCCGAATCGAAGATCTTCAAACGTGCCTGATTTTCGGTCAGACCCATGAGCGGCGTCCATTCTTCGCCCGTCCTGTAGTCGTGAGCCACGGCGTGACGCTGGGTAAAGGTACCGCGACGCGAATCCTGACCGGACATCCGGACTGGAACGTCCTCAATGAGGAGAGAGCCAAAGGCGAGAAGTTCCCCAAAACTCCAGTCGATGTCTCCTTCGTGCGCCATCTTATTGCGACGATCGAAGAGCTGCGTGACCTTGGGATGGGGGTTAAAACCTTCAGGCGGAGTGGTGTGTGCCTGTCCGATACGCTGAATGACCTCCGGCGAGACCGTCGTGGTCCAGCCGACCATCGTTCCGGCGTCTTCTTCCTGCGACTGCTGAACGCCGAGGGCATGGGAGGCGTCCTTCGCGTCGTGTTCCGTACTCGTCTCGATCTCGCGCACTTCCTCAAAGGCGCGCTCGAGCGTGTCCTTGAAATCCTGCTCGACAGCCGCGGCTTCCTTTTCGGAGATGTCGCCACGTCCGAGCAGAGCTTCTTGGTAGAGCTGGCGCGTTGTGCGCTTCTCATCCACGAGTGAATACATGATTGGCTGGGTCATCGATGGATCATCGCCCTCGTTGTGACCGCGCTTGCGGTAACACACGATATCGAGGATGACATCCTTCTTGAACTCCATGCGATAGTCGTAGGCCATGCGGGCCATGCGAGCGACAGCTTCCGGATCGTCACCGTTCACGTGGAAGATCGGTAGCTGAAGCCCCTTCGCGATATCCGTGGTGTAGCGTGACGAACGCGAGCTTGATGGAGCGGTGGTAAATCCGATCTGGTTGTTGACGATGATGTGTACGGT
>JAAYGH010000090.1 GCA_012727825.1 Trueperella sp. | reverse complement strand
GACTGGTCTGTCCAAGCCACACAAACAACAGATCAGGTCCATACTCACGAGCCTGATCGATCACCTGCGAGGGGCCAATTCCCACGGCCATCGCCCATGCGGAGACGGCGTAGAAGAGAGCCACGACAACCACGGCGATATTCGTTGCGCGTGAGATGGTGCGCTCCGGATCCTTCGCTTCTTCCGAATAGATGGCTCCCGATTCGAAGCCCATAAATGCGGCCATCGTAAAGGCAAGCAAGACGCCGATACCGGTTGTGAAGAACTGGTCCGGTGCGAGTGGCATGGTGCTGACTCCCTCGGGTGCGCTGGAGAATCCGAAAATGGACACACCAAACACCACGATGAATTCAATCGTGACCAGAACCGCCAGAACCTTTGCTGAGAAATCGATGTTGCTCATGCCGAGCACACCAACGAGCAGCCACGCCGCCCCACCGGTCACCCACCACGGAATGACGAATCCAGTAATCGCTGCGACGGCGGCCGAGGCAGAAAATCCGAAGATTCCGTACAGACCAATCTGCATAAGGTTGTAGGACACGAGCGCAAGGATCGCCGCGGCAATTCCTTGACGGATACCGAGGCCCTGCGAGACATACTCGTAGAATGCGCCAGAGTTTCGAATGTACGCACTCATGCGTCCATAGCCCACGGCGAACAGTCCGATGATGAGGCCAAAGGCCAGGAAGCCCAATGGCACACCGAGAAGTCCAGACACCGCGTACGACGTCGGGGTTCCTCCAGCCAGAACCGTCAGCGGCGCAGAAGCCGCGATAATCATGAAGGCAACAGCTCCCGTACCAAGCTTGCCTCGCTTCAGAGAGGCCTCTTCGACCTGTGTTGTTTGAGTCATGTTAGTTACCTATCCCTCCGATCAGCGAGCTAGCGAAGCTCACTGATCACCTCGCGGGCTACGCCGGTGCCCTTTTCGATAGCACCGTCGATGCAGACCCCTCGCCAACCAAAGGCATAGTCGGCGCCGGCAAAGAAGAGGCGCGAGTCGACGTCGTCGAAGTGTGACCAACCATCGATGAACTGACCCTTGCGGACAGTACCCCAGACCTGGCCAATCCACTTGTCGGCAACCCAGTTGTGGCCGGTGGTGTCAACAACCTCAATGTCGTCCCTCCACTGATTGACGACTTCCTGCGCGTCTTCGACCGATTCGAGATCAATGATTTCGTTGTTGTGCCCAAAACCAACGAGGATGGTCGTGTCATCATCCATGAAGTACTCGGACCGCAGGGTGGCAATCTTGGCGGGCTTCGGCGCGTAGCCAAGGAACTTGTGATGTCCCTTGATCTTGATCCAAATCTTCGCACCGGTCGCATTCCACTTGTCGTTGACGACCTTCTGGATCGGCTCGGACAGAGCCGGTTCGAACTCAATATTTTGGAGAGCGCCCACTGGGACAGTGCAGATCACGGCATCAGCTTCGATGACTTCACCTTCGACTGTTGTGACCGTCGAACCGTTATCGTGATGTTCGATCTTTGCAACCGGGGTCTCAAGGCGAATCTCACCAGTCAGATCATCGCGCATCCCGTTGTAAAGCGAACGCATGCCGTTCTTGAGCTTCCACTTGAGAGTCACGTCCTCCATGACGCGGTAGCGATTGTCCGACAGCGCACCCCACTGCTGTGCCATGAGAGCAGAACCCGTGTAGGGATCGCCAATGTAACCTGCCGACCAGAACGCATCTACTAGGTCGATTGTCTCCTGATCGAAACCAAGTTCGCGAACAACGTCGATCGCATTCTTTTGGTCGAGCTCCTTAAAGCGCTCGCGCACCTCTTCAGGACCGTCGTAGTCCTCAGAGAGAATCCAAAGCGGGTCATAGGGGTTCGGGAACATTTCATCGTTGCCCTCGAACGTTGCTTCAATTGCCGTGGCAAGTTTTTCGTCGAGATCTTGCTCGGTACCCCTGACGATCTTTCCATCAGTAATCCAGTGCGCGTCATTGCCATTCGGCGACGCTTCGATTTCTTGGCGCTGACCATAACGCATAATTTCGGTCCATGTGTGGGCCTGGAACCAATGCACCCATG
>JAAYGH010000089.1 GCA_012727825.1 Trueperella sp. | reverse complement strand
GCCTACCAAAAAGGCAGCTACTGGATAGCGCCGGAACCTCTCGAGGCACTAGATTCTTTCGCCGAAAGAGCGGGCCGGCGCCAATAATGCCGGGCCCACTGTCGGTTAAGCGCTGGCTACTTCGTCGCGTAAAAGCGGCCGAGCACCTGGTCCTTGAACTCCCAGTAGGTACCGTCCTCGATCGAGGCACGAATCGAATCGACGAGCTTCACAGTGAAGTGTTCGTTGTGGATCGTAGCCAACGTGGAGGACAGGATCTCCTTGGCCTTGAACAGGTGATGGATGTACGCCTTTGAATAGTGCGTGCATGTGTAGCACTCACAGCCGTCAACGAGGGGCGAGAAGTCCCGTTTGAACTCCGCCCGCGTGATGTTGAAACGCCCGTCCGGCGAGTAGATTGCCGCGTTGCGAGCCACGCGCGATGGGTTCACGCAATCGAACGTGTCCGCGCCGTTCTCGATGCACGCAAAGAAGTCGTCTGGCTCGGAGATTCCAAGCATGTGCCGGGCCCGATCCTCGGGCAGCTCCTCACTCACCCAGCCAACGATCGTCGCCAGGTTCTCTTTCTCCAGCGCACCTCCGATACCAAAGCCATCAAAGCGCTGGCCATCCACCTCCATAGCGCCCAAATCTCGCGCGGCCTTACGCCTCAAGTCCTCATACTGCGCACCTTGAATCACGCCGAACAGCTGCTGGTACGGCTTATCTGCGCGCTCGCGGGTGAGGTCCTTGTGCGCGACCAAGCAGCGCTCCGCCCATAGCCGCGTCCGCTCGAGGGCTTCTTCTTGATAGCCGCGCGAGTTCATCAGCGTGGTTAGCTCGTCGAATGCGAAAATGATATCCGCACCCAGCTCGTGCTGGATTCGCATGGAAATTTCAGGTGTGAACCGGTGCAGGTCACCGTTGAGGTGCGAGCGGAACCAGACGCCGTCGTCGTCCACGTTCGCCAAGCGCTCCTTGCCGTCGGCGACCGCGTCGTCGGCCAACGTCTTGCCTGAAAATTCTTCGCTGAGCACCTTTTTGAATCCCGACCCCAAGCTCATCACTTGGAACCCGCCCGAGTCTGTGAAGGTGGGCCCGGGCCAGTTCATGAACGCACCCAGACCGCCCGCCTCGTCCACAACATCCGATCCCGGCTGCAGGTATAGGTGATAGGCGTTTGCAAGCACCGCCTGCGCGCCAACCTCCGCAACTTCCTCCGGCGTCACTGCCTTCACCGTGGCCTTCGTACCCACCGGAATAAACGCGGGCGTTCGGATGTCGCCGTGCGGCGTGTGAATCGTTCCCGTGCGACCTAGTTTGCCCTCGAGCCGCGTTCCCAACGTAAAATTCATGTCCCTACCTTAAGCGTTCTCAACGACGCCGTAACCCGGCTCGTTCTTCTTCGTCCAGTTGATGACGGCGTATGTAACGGGAAGCAACGCGATTTCCACAATCACTTTGAACGCGAAGCCGGTGGCTGTCAGGTTGAGGATGGTGCCCCATGAGACCACGCCGTACCAAGCGACGACGCAGAAGATGATGGTGTCCATGAATTCGCCAACCACTGTCGACCCCACGAGCCGCGCCCACAAGTGTTTTTCGCCCCACCGGTTCTTGATCCACGTGAGCACATACGCGTTCAGGAGCTGGCCAACGATATAGCCGCACAATGACGCGAACACGAAGCGCGGAACCACGCCAAGCACGGCTACGAAGGCCGCCTGATTCTCATATTCGGCAGCCGGAGGCGCAACCTGCACAAGGTAGAACATCGCTGACGCGATGATTGAGGCGATGAAACCCAGTCCGATTGCCTTGCGTGCCGCTTTGAATCCGTACACTTCGGCAAGCACGTCGCCGATGACGTAGGTCAGCGGAAAGAGCAGGGCGCCACCGTCAAAAATGAATGGGCCGACGTCGATCAGCTTGGTTGCTGCAATGTTCGACAGCAATAAAAAGGCGACGAAGAGGGCAACGAACACGTCGTAGTAACCGCGCCTAATCGGCGCATAGGCAGCTTTCATGAAATCTCCACGCACGTAGCTGTTAATACAGCACGTATCTGTAGGTCAGGGAAGTCGATCTCACCGGGCGCTGCCACCACCCTGGTACGGACTGCGCGGCACGCGCCGCTAGTACGCGACGCCGATCGCTCGGACGTCAGGGATCATATTAACACCTCATCAAACGTTGACGAAGCGCGAGATGGCCAGCCGCTACACACCCGATGAGCCGAAAACTCAGACGGTCGGCTGCGAAATCTTCCTCTTCGACGCCGTGGCGGGAGTGCCCTTCTTTGCGAGCTCCTGGTCGACGAGTTCAAGCAAGTACTGCTGGTGCTCGGGAACCGAAAGGTCGTAGCGATCGGTGTCGAACACGAGCACGGGTGATTCCTTGTACGTGTCCTCAACCCAACTGCGGTAGCCGGCCCACAGGCGGCGGAAGTAGGCCAGTTGTGACTCATCCTGCTCGAAGTCACGGCCACGGTTGGAGATTCGGCGCAGGATCGTGTCAAAGTCAGCGTGGAGAAAAACGAACAGGTCCGGAGCTTTTTGGGGAAAGAACGTCAGTTCTTCCATCATGTTGGCAAGAAGCTCTTCGTAGATGGAGAACTCGAGCTCAGAGATGCGGCCCATGTCGGTGTTGACGCGAGCAAAGTACCAGTCTTCATAAATCGACCGGTCGAGGACCGCGTGGCGCTCAACGAGCGCACGCTTAATATCGGAATAGCGCGAGTTCAGGAAGGTGAGCTGAAGCAGGAACGGGTAGCGCTTGGCCTGCTCTTCTTCCGGGGTTGCGGTGTAGAACTTTTCGAGGATCTTATTGCCCTCGACGTTTTCTAGATGGAGCGGAGCGTCGAGGTGCTTGGCGATGAGATTGGCCGCCGTCGTCTTACCAACGCCAATCATTCCGCCCACGGTAATCAGTGCCAAAACTACTCCATCTTCCGGTCTGAAATATTTCCACCACTATATCTAGTGGTTCAGCCCGCATCTACTCAAGCGTGGTATCAGTGAGACACGTCCCTGACGCTCCTAGTGCGAGCGAATATCGGAGGTTAAAAATCGAGGCGGATGACCGTGGCGCCGTCGGATTGCGAGACCTCTTGGGAGATCGCGAGCGTCTCACCGTGCGAGTATCCAAACGTTTGGCTGGGCAACAGGAACGTTTCTCCGGTGACGATGTAGTTCGACACGTTCATGAGGAGGTTGTAGACGTCTTCGTCCGTGCGGGTGGATTCCCGGATCTGAAGGTCGAGATGTCCGAAAGTCGGCAAGCCGAGCGTGCGGCCGTTTGAAAGATCGTGCTTGTGGACGCGGACGTTGATCCACAGCGGCAGCGGCGCCTGGCCCGTACGCAAGAGGTCTGACAGTTCGGTGACCATCTTTGGTGGCATGAGCACGCCAAGCTCGTCGCGGTACAGACCAACTGCGGCGGGTTCACGCATCAAAACGTCCATCACTTCCGTGTAGACGATGTGTGCGGAGACCATGCGATGACGACGCCGTAACTCACGGAGCGTCGTATCTTCGCTTTCTCCCGCGAGTTCGCCTTCGCCAGCCTGCTCCTCAGGCGCATAGAACGACGCGGCAACGTGGAAGCGGTGGAGGGGCAGTTGGCCCTTCTCAATACGGAGGCCGTGGTTGATCGGGGTGAGAAGGACGTGCACGCCGTCAATCTGGAAGTGGAGTATGCGCGTGTTGGGGTCAGATTCGTCCGCCTGCTCCCACACTGGTTCGACCGTTTCTCCCCACAGGGGGCCGAGTCGTCCGATTGCTTCCTCGAGGTCAATCGGCGCGCGCATGATGGCCGCTGCCGAGAACATCGAGGGGGCTTCCGGGTGGATCGATGAGATTCCGAATTCTTGCATAGGGCCAGTGTACCGGCGCAGGTGGTGCCCACGCGTGTGAACAATTCTCGGGGCGATTGAGGCAAAAGAAACTGGCTGGTACGAGAGGACAGCAAACGCCTCGTACCAGCCAGTTAAGGCAGGGAAATGAAAGAGAACCGCTCACCTCGGTTGTCAATCACAAAGACCCTGCCCGGCGCAACACAGGAAACCTGGTGCGCGAGCTTGTATTTATCATACCGAAACGCGCGAAAGTGTCAATGGCAACTGCCGCATACTACGCGCCGCTCCGATCGGTAAAACTACTGGTCGCACCGGTGATAATTCGATAATTAGCGTATTTATTACATCCCGTTAAGACACCAAGAAAGGGGCCTCGCTGGGAATTAGCGTTCGCACTCGTGCCCACTCGCCTTCGGACTGAAGTAAATCTTTCAACGGCCAGCCGAAATGATCTTCGACGTCCCAGCGAATTACCGAGTACGAGGCCGTGGGCGATTGATAGGTCACGGCGGTTGCATTGTCGACAGCCGCAAAGAAAGCTACTGCCGAATAGAGCGCGTCGCTTCGTTCGGCGAGCGGATCAACATCGGGCGCATCCGTGAGAACCGCAATGACCTCAGTTTCGTGGATTTCCACCCTTTCGATTCGCGGGCCAAGCGGCAACGCGTGCAACAGCTGAACCGTGTTCGAATTATCGCCAACGTACTCCGAGTGAAACTTCTCGATCGTGGTCACGTCATGATTCAGATAGGTGACCTCGTGGTTGGCCTCGGACGCTGATGGCGCATGTGCCCGCGCCATACTCATTCCAACAATCACGATGAGCGTCAGACCCAGCGCAATGAGAATCTGCGGCACAGCGTCGATCATCTTTCTTGAGGTTGCCATCTCCCTATTATGTACGCGGATTGCACGCGCGCCATCACACCCAGGGCGCAACTTGCTATGCCCGTAATCGAGACGAGCTAGCGGTCAGTCGAGAGTCGCGTCAGTCAGCTGAACGTAAGTCGAGGAAGAACGGGCCGCGCTGGGCGAGCTCCGTCCGATAGAGGGCATCCCAGTGTTGCCAAGGTTCTTTGGAGAGCGAGTCGTTGGTAAATCGCGGATCGGTGGTCACCTCGGTCACACAGAAATCTGGGATTTCAAGATCGACGACGGGGGTCAGCCTCTCGATCTCCGCCACGATCAGTCCTGAGTTTTGCCCGACGAACACGTCGAATTCCCAACCATCCTGGTTGAACCACAACGAGTGCCTCGTTTTCGCGACGACTCGCGGAGAGCGTTGAATGATCTGCACCGCCACGTCCGTGTCGACTTCGGTTTCCATTTCGTAGCGCTCCCCGTTGATGGATGGGGATTTCACGGCAATGGTCGCCACGCCGTCGTCGTTGTGATTGCTCTTCAGGGAGGCGAGAAGCCGACGCTCGTATGCACCAAGTTCGTCGACGGCGGGGTTGAACGGCTCTGTGGGCAGCTCGACGCCGCGAAATTGGAGACGCACGCGAATCGCATAGCCGGCTTCGGCAAATACGTAGGCTTGAATGATGACCTGCGGTGCACCGTGCTCGACCACGCCCGTTGGAAGTTCCCTCACCAAAAACTTCCGCTCGAACTCGAACGGG
>JAAYGH010000003.1 GCA_012727825.1 Trueperella sp. | reverse complement strand
GCACACACGCCTGCTGCGATAGTCATGCGTGACCCGTCCATGATGGCAACGCCATCCTCGTTCGTGCGCATGACGAACAGTGGGAGCAGGGTCGAGATCGTCAACATGGCGAGATTGGCGCCGGTGGAGCGGTACACCGAGAGCTGAGCGCGATCATCCGGATCGGGCGAGATGACCGATGCCATTGAACCGTATGGAATGTTGACGATGGTGTAGGTAACTGAACCCCAAATGATGTAGGTGGTCCACATCCACAGCATCTTCAGGCTGTAGGAGTCAAAACTGCCTACGGAGGACTGGTACATCAAGAATGATGCTAACGCCACGGGAACCATGCCGTACTTGATCCACCGTTTGAACTTCCAACCCTCCTTCTTGACGGGGAAGCGGTCGACGATAATACCGATGCCAACGTCCGTAAAACCGTCGAATACTCGAGCGACGAGAAGCATAGTTCCAATGTGTGCTGCTTCAATACCCACGACGTTCGTGTAGAACGGCATAAAGAAGAGTGCCTGAAGCATAAAGGTGAAGTCGTTGCCGAAATCACCGAACATGTAACCAAGCTTGTCCCTCATACCAAACGGACGAACATCGCGTTCTTTCACGTTCGACTGGAGTGACTGATTCGTTGTCATTTTTCCTCCTTGTTCACCTCAACGCTGAGAAGAACATTCATGAATAAAAGAAGCCGGCTACCCAGTGCGGGATGTGCGGCTACCGTCCTAATTGTGGCGGAAAAGCCGATAAATAGGGCGTTGTTGCCACGAGTTGCCACGGGCGCACGTAAAACTAGCGAAAATCGTCACAGTCCGTCAGAGTTAAATTGCATTCGTACAATTCACGATTGAGCAAAGGAGCTTTTTCATGCTTGCACTTCGCGATTCGAAATCACGTAATTCCAAGTCTCTTGATGGGATATGGAATTTCAAAGTCGACACCGACAATTCGGGTGTTGAAAATAAATGGTTCGCAAGCCCGTTGAAGGACGTCAGGACAATGGCTGTCCCGTCGTCGTATAACGACGTCACGGTGGATCCCGAGATCCACGATCACGTTGGGCTTGTTTGGTATGAGCGGGAGATTATTGCTCCCCGTTTCGGAGACGATCAGCTGATCATTCGTTTTGGTTCCGTCACTCACGAAGCTCAGGTCTACGTCAACGGAGAGGCGGTGGCGTACCACAAGGGCGGCTATCTGCCATTCGAGGCTGACATCACTGAACACGTGGAAGAAGGCATTGCGTTCCGCGTGACTGTCGCTGTGGATAACCGACTCGGTTGGCACTCGATTCCGCCGGGATATGTTGACACGGACGATTCGGGCAAAGCGCGTCAGAACTACTGGCACGATTTCTACAACTACGCCGGCATTCACCGGTCGGTCTACCTCTACACGCGCCCCGAGGTGCACGTGTCCGATGTGACGGTCGTGACGGACATCGAAGGCGATGCGGGAATCGTTCGGTACGACGTCGTAGCTGATGGCGCGTCGAGCATCTCGGTTCGCGTTTTGGACGCCGAGCAAACCGAGGTCGCGGCTGGCGAGGGAGCCTCCGGCGAACTTCGGATCGATAATGCCAAGCTTTGGGCACCTGGTGAGGGCAACCTCTACACGCTCGAGATCACTGCCGACGACGACGTGTACCCCCAGCGGTTCGGTGTTCGTACGGTGGAGGTCAAGGACTCGCAATTCCTTATTAACGGCAAGCCATTCTACTTCCGCGGCTACGGCCGCCACGAAGATAACCTCATTCGTGGCAAGGGACACGACAACGTCATGATGATCCATGACTTTGAAGTGATGAAGTGGCAGGGAGCGAACTCATTCCGCACCTCCCATTACCCGTATGCCGAAGAAGTCATGGACTATGCGGATGAGCAGGGCTTCGTCGTCATTGATGAGACGCCTGCCGTGGGTCTGAACATGAGCATTGGCGGAGGCATCTTCGGCGATCAGGGGTTTGAGACCTTCTCCGAAGATACGGCCAATCACGAAACTCAGGAGACGCACGCAAACGAGATCCGCGATCTGATTGCTCGAGATAAGAACCATCCGTGCGTGGTGATGTGGTCGATCGCAAACGAGCCGGAGACCCACACGGATGCGTCGCGTGAGTACTTCAAGCCGTTGGCGCAGGTGGCCCGAGATGCGGATTCCACGCGTCCAGTGGGCTACGTTAACGTCATGATCTCCACGCCCGATGTCGAAAAAATTACAGACCTGTTCGACGTCATCATGCTCAACCGCTATTACGGCTGGTACATCAAGACTGGCAATAACGCGGATGGCGAGCTGAGTCTGCGCCGCGAACTCGATCAGTGGGTAGCGCAGTATCCGGGTAAGCCGATCATCTTCACGGAGTACGGCCCGGACACCCTCAACGGGCTGAAAGACTACTTCAGACGCCCGTGGTCGGAAGAGTTCCAAGAAGACAATATCGGAATGTTCCACAAGGTTTTTGATGACTATCCCGAGATTGTTGGCGAACAGATGTGGAACTTTGCGGACTTCCAGACGACGCCGGGAATCATGCGCGTGGGTGGAAACAAGAAGGGCATGTTCACCCGCGACAGGCTTCCAAAGGCAAACGCATACGCGGTGCGCGAGCGATGGCTCGCCATGTTGGAGAAGCAGGGTAACTAGGCTTCAATGTACCGCGGGTCTGTATACTCCAATTTGTGGAGATTATTAGTCATCTAAAAGAGGTACGGGCGTGAGCGCCGGCGACCGAGTCACTATTTATGATGTTGCTCGGGCCGCCGGCGTTTCGCCGTCCACCGTGTCGCGCACGTTGACGCGTCCGGGCAGAGTCAGCGTTGCCACCGCCAGGCGGGTGCGCCAAGCGATAGATGAACTGGGTTATGAGTCGGCCCCTTCCTCCGCATACACCGACGCCGACACGCGCGTGATCGCGTTGTCAGTTCAGCGACTGGCCAACCCAATTTACAGTGATATCCTCTCGGGCTTTCGTGAATACTTTGACGAAGGCTACGTGCCTATCGTCGTCGAATCTAATGAAGATGCACATCAAGAGGCGGCGAATCTACGGCAGATCCTTCCGTTCGTGGACGGGGTCATTCTTGCGTCGTCGCTCCTGACTGACTCACAAATCGTTAATATTCACAAGCAAAAACCCACCGTGCTCATCCAGCGCAAGGTCAGCGGAGTGCCCTCCATTATGTTTGATGTGCGCGGGGGAGTGGGCCATTTGCTCGATCTGTTCAAGCAATTTGCCCACGATGAGCTCCTGTACCTGTCTGGACCCGACAGATCATGGACGAACGGCATTCGCTGGCGCGCAATCCAGACCGAAGCTGAAAGTCGCAATCTCAAGGTGACGCGCACGGAACCTTTCGAACCCAGCCCGCGCAGCGGATTTAGTGCCGTGACCGTGTGGCAGGCATCGAAAGCCACCGGAGTTATTGCCTTCAACGACTTGCAGGCAACAGGCTTTCTCAAAGGAATCAACCGCATCGGGCTCAAGGTGCCTCAGGATGTATCCGTCGCCTCTTTCGACAACTCGATTGCCGCCGTCGTCGCCGAAATTCCCCTCACGAGCATGGGCGGTTCGAACTTCAACGTGGGCCGCCACGCCGCGGAGCTTCTAACGGCACACATGCGTGGTAGGCGCGATAAGGCTCCGGAGATTGTGCTTCCGATGAAAATATACTTCAGAAAGTCGCTCGCTTTAGCACCACCCAAGTAATCTTGCGGTGACGATGCGTAGGAAGGCTCACTTATGGAATACAGGCGTTTGGGTAACTCCGGACTCGTTGTGTCGCTGCTCGGATACGGTGCAAACAATCTGGGTCGCACAGGTACGACGACCGAAAATCAGGCGGGTGCGGATGCGATCGTGGGTGCCGCGCTTGATGCCGGTATCACCTACTTTGACTCAGCTGACGTCTACGGCGCCCAATATGGAATGTCAGAACGACTGCTCGGAAAGGCGTTAGGTGCTCGCCGAGAAGAGGCCGTCATTGCCACAAAATTTGGCATGCCCCGCTCGACACCGGGTGATCCGATCGCTCGCGGTAGTCGTGCTTACACGATGAAAGCTCTTGAGGGGTCACTTGAACGTCTCGGCACCGATTACGTGGATCTTTACTACTACCACAGCCCAGATTCCCTGACTCCACTTGAGGAGACGGTCGATGCATTGGAAACTGCTGTCGACCAGGGCAAAGTTCGCTACTACGCAATCTCGAATATGGCTGGCTGGCAGACCGCAGCCACGGCAGAATTGGCGACGACGGGCCGGCTCGTTGGCACCCAGAGCCACTACAACCTGATCGACCGCCGAGCTGAGCTGGAAATTCTCCCGGCTGCACGCCACTACGGCCTCGGCGTGATTCCCTACTTCCCACTGGCAGCGGGGCTTCTGACCGGCAAATACACCGATGCCAACCCCGGTGACGGCCGCCTCAAGGACGGCGACCCGAAGATTGAAACAGCGGATATGAACCAGCTGCGCACCTACCGGGACTTCTGCAACGAGCGCGGACTCGACCAGGCTCAGGTGGCCATCGCGTGGCTCGCGCACCAGGATCCCGTCGCATCGATTATTGCGGGCGCCACCAAACCGGAGCAGATCGAGTCGAACGCCAAGGCCGTAGACATCAAGCTCAGCGACGACGACCTCGCCGCACTCGACGAGATCTTCCCGCCAGCCGACAAGGTCGCACTGTTTTAGGCAGCGCTGTTGTGGTTGCTCTCATGGCGATGAATATAAGGATTAACGCCGATTTGATCTATTATTGAACGGTGTTGCGTGCTAGGCACGCGTGAAATAGTGATGGACGGGACCCCGTCCCCAACCCCAGGAGAATTGTGAAGCAAAACGTAGAGCACTTGAGCGAAACCCGCGCGAAGCTGAGCGTCGAGGTGTCCGCCAAGGAATTTGAGCCCGAATATGACAAAGCGGCCAAGGAGCTTGCCAAGCAGGTTGATCTTCCCGGATTCCGACGCGGCAAGGCCCCTCGCCGTGTTGTCGAGTCGAAGATTGGCCGCGGGGCCATCATCGAGCAAGCCGTCAACGACAACCTCGACGCCTACTATCAGGCAGCTGTGGCCGAGGCTGGCATCGTGCCGATGTCACGTCCTGACGTTGCGATTGACGAAGTTCCGGAAATGACGGGCAAGGACGATACGACCGCCCTGAAGTTCACGGTTGAGGTGGACGTGCGCCCGGAGATCTGGATGCCGAACCCGGCCGACTTTGAGGTTGAGGTTCCGGCAGTTGAGGTCTCCGACGACGACGTTCAGTCCGAGCTCGACGCGCTACGCGATCGCTTCTCCACACTCACTAACGTTGAGCGTGAAGCCAAGGAAGGCGACTACGTCAATATTGACATGGTGGCCAAGATCGGCGAAGAGAATATCGACGACGTGGCAGGAGTGTCCTACCGCATCGGTGATAACAACATGCTTGAGGGCCAGGACGAAGAGCTCGTGGGCGCGCAGGCTGGTGACGTCGTCGAATTCAAGGCCAAGCTTGCCGGCGGCGATCACGAAGGCGAAGAGGCTGACGTGACCATCACGGTTCACTCGGTCAAGGAATCGGTGCTGCCGGAAGCAGACGATGACTTCGCGATGATGGCCTCCGAGTTCGACACGATTGACGAGCTCAAGGATGATCTGCGCGAGCAGGCCACCAAAACCAAGGCTAATGAGCAGCTCTCCGGCGCCTACGAGGCGCTCGTGACCCAGCTCATCGAGGCATCGGACTTCCCGTTGCCCGAAGGCGTGATCAACGAAGAGATCGAAAATCACCTGCGTAACGAGGGCAAGGAATTAGACGATCCGCACGGCGATGAGATCCGCCCCGACGTCGAAGAAGCACTGCGTAACCAGTTGCTCCTCGACACCTACGCCGAGGCGTTCAAGGTTGAGGTCTCCCAGCAGGAGCTGCTTGACTTCCTCGTGACCCAGGCACAGATGTACGGCATGGATCCGAACCAGTTCGTCCAGGCCGCCGCTCAGGCGGGCCAGGTCAACGCGTTTGCTGGCGAGATGGCCCGCAATAAGGCGGTCATGGCCGCGCTTCGTTTGGCCCAGGTCAAGGATACGAACGGCAACGACGTTGACGTGAACGAGATCCTCGGCGAGCAGGCAGAAGGAGAAGTCGTTCCAGAGTTCACGGACAAGCCCCACAAGGCGGCGAAGGTAGCTCCGGCGAAGTCGGATGATGCGGCTGACGAAAGCATCGAGGAAGAGTCTGACGAGAACGCTGAGAACGCTGACGAGAACACCGACGAGTTCAACCCCGCGGACCACACGGTCGATCAGGTCCTGGCGCACGTCGAGAACGCCGACGACGAGTAAAAGGCTCGCGTCCTTGAGGCCGAGAAGG
>JAAYGH010000088.1 GCA_012727825.1 Trueperella sp. | reverse complement strand
TGATCCGGCCTCGCTTCGTGCGCTCGCAGACGAGCTCAATTCCCGGTACCCGCATATCACGGTGCTCACCGCTTACGGGCCAGCCGCTGGAGCACACGTTGGGAAGGTCGACTAGTGGCGCATATTCTTGGAATGGAAGACGTGGGCATTTCGCTCGGCTCACGCCCCATCCTCAGTGGCATCAATGTCTCCCTCGAGGATGGCAATACCATCGGGGTTGTCGGCCCTAATGGAGGTGGCAAGTCCACGCTTCTTCGCCTGCTGACCCGCGACCTTGAGCCAGATACAGGGCGCGTCACCATGGTCTCCGGCACCCGCTTCGCCATGCTCAGCCAAGCGGACGACCTCTCGTCCGACCACACCGTAGGCGAGGCTATCCACGGCGACGTCGAAACCTTCCAGTGGGCATCGGACGCGAAGATTCGTAAGCTTCATGCCGGCTTAATTCCCGACGTCGATCTGTCGCGTCGCGTGGGGGAGCTGTCCGGTGGGCAGCGGCGTCGAGTGGCGCTTGCAGCAACCCTTGTGAAGCCGGCCGACGTGGTTATTCTTGATGAGCCCACCAATCACCTCGACATTGAGGGCGTCACCTACCTCGCCGAGTATCTGAACTCGAGGTTCGGGCACGGCGAGGGCGCGCTCGCCGTGGTCACTCACGATAGGTGGTTCCTAGACTCGGTGTGCGATCGCCTCTGGGAGGTCGTCCCAGGCCATGACGGCGCGGGTGGGCGAGCTCCGGTTGGCGGACACGTCGAAACGTACGAGGGCGGGTACGCCGCCTATATTTTGCAGCGCGCTGAACGGCAGCGGCTCGCACAACAGGACGCTGAAAAACGCTCGAATCTGCTGCGCAAGGAACTTGCGTGGCTGCGCAGGGGAGCACCGGCTCGAACAGCAAAGTCGAAATTCCGCATCGAAGCTGCCAATGAACTGATCGCAAATGAGCCACCGCCACGGGACACCGTCGAACTGGCGCGGATGGCCTCACAGCGGCTGGGTAAGAAGGTTGTTGATCTTGAGGATGTGTCGTTTTCCTGGCCGGGCGCCGACGAGCCGGTTCTGGAAGATGTCACTTTGCGACTCGCTCCGGGCGAGCGCATCGGTATCTTGGGCGCGAATGGCGCTGGCAAATCATCGCTGCTTGGTTTGATCGCCGGCTCACTCGAACCGACCGAGGGCTCCGTGAAGACCGGTAAGACGGTCGAGCTTGCCGTCCTTTCGCAAAACACTCAAGAGCTCGATGAGGTCTCGCACCGCAGGGTGGTTGAGTCGGTTGCGGACATCAAAACTCACGTGGAGATCGGCGGAAAGCCGAGGAGCGCATCGCAACTTGTGGAACAGCTTGGATTCACTCGCGAGAGGGCATGGACGCCGGTATCGGAGCTCTCGGGCGGTGAGCGCCGGCGCTTGCAATTTTTGCGCTTGCTCATGCGTGAACCAAACGTTCTCCTCCTTGATGAGCCGACGAACGATTTGGATACGGACACGCTCGCGGTGATTGAGGACCTGCTCGATTCGTGGCCGGGCACGCTCGTCGTCGTGTCGCATGATCGCTACCTACTCGAGCGAACCACAGACCACCAGGTGGCCATAATGGACAGGGGAGTGCGCGACCTGCCGGGCGGCGTGGATCAGTATATGCAGCTTGCGCGGGCGCAGGTTCCCGCGACCAGCCAATCCGAGGCACACCGCGCGGAGGCGGCAGCCGGGGGAGAATCGCAGGCGAACACCGCGAACCCCGCAAAACAGCGCGAGGCCCGCAAGGCGATGGAGCGCGCCGAACGTCGAATGACGCGCGTGCGCGAGCAGATCGACAAGCTCGGACTCGAGCAGGCAGACGTTGCGGCGAACGTGAGCCAGACGGAGGATTACGCCACGCTTGCCAACCTCGGCAAGCAGATCGCCGTTCTCAAGGACGAATTAGAGCTCCTCGAAATCGACTGGCTTGATGCTGCAGAACGGGCCGAAAACTACAGTTAAACCAGCTTTACCCTCACCAAACGTACCGTGACCGATGTCGACAATGGGATCCACTACCCAGATATCTCGACGTGAAGTAAACTCTCGGCATGGACGAGCGCGACGAAGTAGATGAGGTCGTTGCCGCGTGGCAAACCCAGCGGCCCGACTTCGACGTGGAGCCCCTCGAGATTTTCTCGCGGCTCCTGAGAATCAATCGCCACTTT
>JAAYGH010000087.1 GCA_012727825.1 Trueperella sp. | reverse complement strand
CTCGTCATCTTGGCGATCTGGGGGCCGGAGAACGCCACCGATCCATCTGCCGCGGCGGCCTGGATGGGCACGCGCGCAAATACCCTCGCAGCGGTGTCAACACTTGGCATCATTGTCCAGGCGCTCATCCTCATCATTCCCCTGCGCAAGGTAGGCATTCGATTCCGCCCTGATTTCCAGTGGCGCAATTCGGGCCTTGGCCGTGCGGGACGAGCCTCAATGTGGATTTTGGCCGCGGTCACGCTGGGTCTTGTGCCCACAATTTTGCAAACCACTGCGGCTGCCGGCGCCACAACCCGCGCACTCGAGATGGGCATCCCCGTGTCAGAAGTGGCCTCGAACGCCGCCTACACGGCGGCTTACGCCCTGTATTCGTTGCCGACCTCGCTCATTACCGTCTCGGTCACCACGGCAGTCTTCACTCGGATGGCACGCGCGGCCGCACATGGTCAACACTCGACGCTCGCCACGATCACGTCGCAAACCCTGCGCATCGTGGCGACATTCAATTTCCTTGCCGGCGCCGGATTAATCGCGCTGTCATTGCCCCTTTCGCGCGTCATGTTGCCGTTCGTCAGCACTGCCGAGATCCGATCCCTTGCCCCCGTGCTTGCCGCGATGACACTCGGGCTCATCGGCGTGGGTGCCACGACTGTTTTCAACCGCGTTTACTACGCGCTCGAGGACACGCGCGGCGCCTTTTTCATCGGCTTGCCATGGCAGATCCTCGGGGTCATTGGCTACAGCGCCTCGATGCTCCTCCCTCCGCGATGGGTGGTTGTGGGCATCGCGCTGACCATGGCCCTGACGAACACCCTCGCAGGCATCGTCATGTACCTCGTCCTACGCAAACGCATCGGCGGGTTCGACGACGCCCAGTTGATTTCTACCCACGTGCGCCTCGCGATCGCCGCAACTGTGGCGGGGTGTGTGGGCTGGCTGTGGGTCAACATGTTCGGGCTTGATTCCGTGGCCACGTCCGTACCGGCTGCGTTGGGGGCAATCCTTGTGGGTGGATCGATCACCGTCGTCATCTACCTGATACTGGCGTACTTGTTGAGGGTGGCCGAGGTGGCCCACATCCTCTCACCATTGGAAACCATCGTGAAAAAGTTGAGGCGCAAGGTCGGCCGATGACCAACCATTTCGATCCCGCGTCAGTGACCTCTCGCACGCAGGCAGAAGAGCTGCTCGATAACGGCCTGCTCGTCAAGTTCTATCTCTACCCCGCCGAATTTGGCGGATCCGAACTCGAAACAGATTCGCGTTTCCTACCCATGCAGGCCGCACTCGAAAAGAACAAGTTCGATTCGATGGCGCGCCAGCGCCTGGCTGACGGTCGGCTCACTGGGTACTACTGCCAGCCCACGGATGTGGGCGAAAGCCTCATACCGTCGTCGTTGAAACTCATCACGCTGAAGAACGGAAGCCCAATATTCGTCACGACTATCGACGTGTGGGATCCGAATGTTAACTTTGAGTCTTAGCTTCGGGCTCAACACGTTCACACGAAGGACACCATGAACTGTTCAGATGAAGCCATGAGGCACGTGCATCACACTCCACTCACTGCGGCGTCGGCAGCGCTCACGTCGCTTATCGATGGAAACGAGCGATTTGCGAATGGCAATGCCACGCGTCCTCACCAAACCGCGCAGTGGCGCCGATACCTGCACGATAGGCAACGCCCCATTGCGGCAGTGCTCGGCTGTTCTGATTCGCGCGTGCCCACCGAAATCGTGTTCGACGTGGGACTCGGGGATTTATTCGTGATGCGCACCGCCGGCCATATCGTGGACGAGTCAGTGCTCGGTTCCCTTAGCTATGCGATTGACGTGCTCAACGTGTCGCTCGTGGTGGTCGTCGGGCACGAAAACTGCGGCGCGATCGCCGCGGCCGTGGACGAGCTAACGCATGTCAAGGATCCAAACTCCCATATTTCTCCCAATTACCTCGTGAACTCGGTGGCTCCCGCAATTCGAGCGGCGAGTGAGGGAGGGCATGTGAATACTGGCGACGTCGAGCGTCGGCACCTGACGAACATGTCGGCGCGCCTCGCCGCTCGATGCGGCCCCCTGCGTGATGGCTTAACCGACCAGACGCTCGGCCTCGCAACCATGCACTACGACCTTCGTTCGGGCAAGGCTGAACTCCTGTCGGTGATCCTGCCGTGACTGCGCCTCGCCTCGCCGTTGAACGCCTACACTGAGATCAGTCATCCATCCAACGAAAGATTTCGATGTCCAAGCATCCGAGAAACCCGCAAGAACCGGACAAGCACGGTCGCTTTGACCCGCGAAACCATCGCTTCGCCACCGTTGCGGCGCTGATGGGACTGATCTTCGTCGTCGCGATCGTCATAGGCCTCCTCTGGGTGAATTAACCCATTAGCGCATTTTCGGCGCATTAGGACGCGGCGACCTGCGCAAATGCTATTGAAATATCACACTGCGACCACATAGACTCAAAAAACCAGTTGTCTGACAACTGAGGAATAGGTGCCTCCCCCGGCACCGTACATTCAACTCGCAATGACGCGAAAGGTGGTCTCATGACATCCACTCCCTCATGGCGAAGGCGTTTTAGCCTCGCCATCGCAAGCGCCGGCGCATTAATCCTTACGCCGTTCGCTCCTATCGCTGCTGCGGACGATGCACCCGATCTGTCCGATGCACAAGTTTCGTATTACTCCTTCGACGACGACGCCGTCACAGATTCGTGGGGTGATCGCTCTGGTGAATTGACCGGCGAGGTCCCCATCGTGGAGGGAAATGTCGGTAACGCCGCCTCGATCGTGGACGGCAACTCGGTCACGTTCCCAACTCCTGATCTGGAGGCTGACTGGACAGTTGGCTTCTGGGTCAAGGCACCCACGGCTTCCGACAAGTCGAACATCTTAGAGTCCGCCGACGGCGAGCGCGCGATTTCGCAGCGCATCAACGCGGCGAGAGGCGACAAGATGGGCATGTACGTGCATTCCGGAACGGGCGGATTTCTCACCTACGAGCACACTCTGCCAAACGACGAGTGGACTCACATCACATGGACCCAAAGCTCAACCGTCGGCCTCTCCCTCTACATGAACGGCGAACTTCGCGAGAATAAGTCGTGGGCCATTCAAAACCCGGTCGCATTTCCGGCTGATATCCTCGGCGGCGAGAACTTCACGGGCCTCGTCGATGAACTCAAGGTCTACAACCGGGCGCTCACTGCCGAGGAGGTTCCTACAACAATTGAGAATCTCGAGGTGGACGAGCCCGGACCGCTTCCTGAACCTCCAGCAGCGTTCAGCGTCCTGAATCCCAAACCCGAGGGTCTGGCTTTCGAACTCGGCGATACGATTCGTTTTAATCTTCAGGTCACGAACGACACGGGTGTGACACGCTCGTTCGAGTCGGTTGATTCGAACCTCGACAACTGGACTAGTTGCAAGTGGAGTGCGCTTGCCGCGGGCGACACCCAGCCCTGCTCAGTCGCCACCCACACAGTGACTGAAGAGGATCTAGAGGTCGGTAGTTTCACGCCGTCGATGACGTTCCAAATCTACGGCACGACCGGCTATTCTGGCCCCGCCGTTGAGCTAAAGCCATTCGTGGGCGATCCTGTGCTCGTCGCTCCGCGACTCGTCACGATCGATTCCTTCGAATTTACCGGCGGCATCGGCAATGAGTCCTACTCCGCTGGAGACGAACTCACGGCCGCGCTAACAATCACAAATGTGTTCGAGGAGCAGGTCAGCGTTTCGCTCAACGACGACGCTCTGACCTGTGCCGGCGACATCGCACCTGGTGAATCGCTTGTGTGCGACGAGCTGACTTACACGGTGACGAGCGACGATCTTGAGCGTGGCCAAGCCGAGCTCACTGTCGTCGTCAGCGCAACCGCCGGCGAACGCACAGGCGGCGCAACGGCAACGGCCGCCACACCCACCCCCACGGTGTGGCCAGACGCCACACCGTTCCCGGCCCCGAACGCAGATCCGAGCCTGGCACCGGAATTGTCGGAGATGGTGATGATCGAGGAACACGTGGCGGGCGAATACAACATCCGTATTCCGGCGATCGCGATTGCCTCGAACGGCGACATCCTCGCTTCCTATGATTTGCGCCCCACCAATGGTGCGTGGGGCGGTGGAGACTCTCCGAATGAGAACTCGATCGTTCAGCGCCGCTCGCACGATGGAGGCGAAACCTGGGGTCCGATGACGACGATCGCCGAGGGTAACGTCGCTCCGGCAGGTGAGCGTTACGGCTGGTCAGATCCGTCATATGTGGTGGACTACGACACGGGCGAGATCTTCAATTTCTTTGTGGGCTCGCTTGACGCTGGCCTACCGAACTCACCGTCGTACGCTTTCAACGAGGACGGGACGATTGATGAGACTCATCGCCGCACGATGAACTTCACCGTGGCGAATTCGACCGATGACGGCTACACGTGGGAGCTGCGCACGATCACAGACGATGTGCTCGGTGAACGCGCGAGCGACTTCACGGGTTGCTTCGCCACCTCGGGTGCTGGCACGCAGAAGCAGTACGAGCCATACAAGGGCCGTTTGCTTCAGCAGGCCGCATGCCAGAAGGTAGGCGGTGGCTTCCTGGCCATCACGATTTTCTCCGACGATCACGGCAAGACGTGGCAGGGTGGAAACTTCGCCTCTGACACCGAAGGCACCGATGGCTTCCGCTGGAACTACGACGAAAATAAGGTCGCTGAACTGTCGGACGGGCGCCTCATGCTGAACTCGCGCATCCCGAGTAGCTCCCACGGTGGGGGCTACCGCCTGGTTGCCATCTCTGAAGATGGTGGCATGAACTGGGGCGAGTACCGCATCGATAAAGAACTCCAAGATTCGCAGAACAACGCCCAGTTGATCCGCCCGTTCCCCACTGCAAGCGAGGGGACGCTGCGCTCGAAGGTGCTTCTGTTCTCGAATACGAAGAACCATTGGAGCCGCGTCGACGGTCATGTCTCCATGTCCTACGACGACGGCGAAAGCTGGCCCGTGTCCAAACAAATCCGCGAAGGCGGAACCGGCTATACGACCATGGCTGTTCAGCCAGATGGAAAGATCGGCCTGCTCATGGAGCCGAACATCTGGAACAACATCTCCTACGTCAACTTCTCGCTGACCTACCTCGAGGAGAACTTGCCGTTCGAGGTGACGCTCAGCGACGTTGAGGATGTGACCGCAACCGACGGCACGGCAATCGAACCAATTGAGTTCACGACGACGGGCAACGATCCATTGCTGGACGACACGTTCACGGCGGAGGGACTTCCTGCAGGTCTTGACATCGATCCGGCTACCGGAACGATTACTGGTACGCCTGCTGTCGGTAGCTCTGAGACAGCCACGTTCGACGTCACGGTGACCATCACGGAAGCCGACGATGGAACGGGAATGCCCCGCACGGCATCGTCGACCTTCACAATCACAGTCGAGGCATCCCAATCTCAGTGTGAGGT
>JAAYGH010000010.1 GCA_012727825.1 Trueperella sp. | reverse complement strand
TATTTCCTCGCTCCTGATTATCGACTTCACGCTGGGTGTCGCCTCGGCAGTTCTGTCCGAGACCTCACTGTCGTACTTCGGCTTCGGTGTGAAGGACCCTCAGGTCTCGCTTGGTTCGCTCATTGGTGCGGGCCAGTCGTCTGCGCTCACGCATTCCTGGCTGTTTTTGCCACCCGCAGCAGTCCTCGTTTTGATGCTGGTGTCGGTGAACTTTATCGGTGACGGTCTGCGAGACGCGCTCGATCCGTCGTCGAAGTCCGGAGGAGGCAAAGCATGAGCCAGTCGCCATCGAAGGAAGAATCTGTGAAGACTGATACAACATCAACAGCTGACAAGGCGGGAAAGCGCAAGGCACCGCGCGTTCCGGATCCGAAGGAATTGCCCGTTGCGAAAGCTGGCGTGCCCGTCGTCGAGGTTCAGGGCCTCAACGTGCGGTTCCCATCTGAGGACGGCATCGTTCATGCTGTCCGAGGTGTCAACCTTTCCGTGAATTCTGGTGAGGTTCTCGGCATTGTCGGCGAGTCTGGTTCCGGTAAGTCCGTGACCTCCATGTCGATCATGGGCCTTCTTGACCAATCCGCCAACGTGGAGGGTTCGGTCAAGATCCACGGCGTTGAAGTGCTTGGCACGTCGGACGCCTACATGTCGAAGATTCGTGGCAGGACAGTGGGCATGGTTTTCCAGGACCCGCTGTCCGCGCTCACGCCGGTCTACACGATTGGCGATCAGATCGTGGAGGCGCTCCAGGTACACGATAAGGCTCTGTCTGATAAGCAGGCTGAGGCGCGTGCCATTGAGCTCTTGGACATTGTGGGTATTCCGAATCCGGAGATCCGTATTAAGTCTTTCCCGCACGAGTTCTCGGGCGGCATGCGCCAGCGTGCGATGATTGCCATGGCAATCTCCAACAACCCTGATTTGATCATCGCCGATGAGCCGACCACGGCCCTCGACGTCACGATTCAGGCGCAGATTCTTGACGTGCTTCGCAAGGCGCAAAAGGAAACTGGCGCTGCGGTCATCATGATTACGCACGACCTCGGCGTGGTTGCCGGAATTGCTGACAAGGTGGCCGTCATGTACGCCGGCCGAATTGTTGAGCGCGGCGCCGTGGACGAAATTTTCTACCACTCGGCAATGCCGTACACCATCGGCCTTCTCGGTTCGCTTCCTCGTCTTGATGCGCGCAAGGAAAACCAGCTCGCCGTCGTCGAAGGAAATCCGCCATCGATGCTGTATGAGCAGACGGGTTGCCCCTTCGCGGCGCGTTGCCCGGTCGCTCAGCTGCAGTGTCTGGACGGCGAACCAGAGCTCATGGACGTCAAGTCGGAGGACCCGGTTATTCCGCACGAAGTGGCGTGTAAGCGCGCCCACGAGATTCGCGACGAGGCGAAGTCCTACGAAGACATCTATCCTCTGCCAGAACCGGTCATCCCGCCGTTCGATGGCACGCCGCGAAATGAGCGCCAGGAAGTTCTTCGCGTCGAAAACATGAAGAAACACTTCCCGCTGCTCAAGGGGGCGGTCTTCCGTCGTCGTGTGGGCACCGTCCACGCTGTTGACGGCATCTCGCTCGACATTCGCGCTGGTGAGACCCTCGGACTGGTGGGGGAGTCTGGGTCCGGCAAGACGACGACCCTGATGGAAGTCCTTGACCTCGTGAAGCCCATCGACGGCAAGATCGTCGTGTTGGGAGAGAACACTGCGAGCATGAGTCGTGCGGACCGCAAGCGTGTGCGCACTGATCTTCAGGTGGTTTTTCAGGATCCGATGGCATCGCTGGATCCTCGCATGCCGGTCTACGACATCATTGCTGAGCCGCTCAAGTACGCGGGCTGGGACAAGAGCGATGTGGAGCCACGGGTCAAGGAACTCATGAAGATGGTGGGCCTCGAGCCCGCACACGTCAACCGATACCCGCGTAATTTCTCGGGCGGTCAGCGTCAGCGAATTGGTATTGCTAGAGCTCTCGCAGTTCAGCCCAAGTTGCTCATCCTCGACGAGCCCGTTTCGGCACTCGACGTGTCGATTCAGGCTGGTGTGATTAATTTGCTTGACGAACTGCGTGCGAAGCTTAACCTTTCGTATCTGTTCGTGGCACACGACCTGTCCGTGATCCGCCATATTGCGGATCGCGTGGCGGTCATGTACCTCGGCAAGCTCGTAGAGATTGGCGACGTTGAGGCGGTGTTTGAAGCTCCGCGGCACCCGTACACTCAGGCGCTTCTATCCGCGATTCCCATCCCAGATCCCGAGAAGGAACGTAACCGCACCAGGATCCTGTTGAAGGGTGATCTTCCGTCGCCTGCAAACCCCCCGAGCGGTTGCCGGTTCGTAACGCGGTGTCCAGTCTATGAGACGCTGGGTGCCGAGGATCAAGCGACTTGCGAAGCTGCCCATCCCGACCTTGAGTCGATGGGTGATGACCACGAGGTAGCGTGCTACTTCCCGCGTCATATCAACGTTTTCTAATGCGATTTGAGGAGGGTGTAACCGTGCGGGCCATGTGTTGAAACGCCCGGTTAACTCTTTTTAAGACGCGTGAAACGACGGGAGGTTCTTGTAACGCTTCGGTAACGAGTGGTGTTCTACTTTCCCGATTTCTAAATTCTGGTTTAATCTATGTCCATGTAACTTTCGTACATTCGGCGAAAGTCAGGTCCTAAAGGAGGACAATTATATGCGATTGAAGAAGGCGAGCATTGCACTACTTGCTGCAACTGCACTCACGCTCAGCGCTTGTTCGTCGGCCGATGAAGGCGACAACGGCACGACAACTGATGACGGCACCACGTCGACAGACGGCGACACCGGCGACGACTCGACCCCAGATCTTCCAGGCTCCGACTACAACGCGGTAGACCCGGCAGATCTCCAGGACGGCGGCGAGTTCTCGCTCGCAATCTCGTCCTACCCCGAGCAGTGGAATGCGCGGCACGTCGACGGCAACACCGTTGACCTCAAGTCCACGATTTACTCCTACATCGCCCCGGTTAACTGGATTTTCACCGAGAACGGTGAATTCGACGTCAACCCGAACTACGTCGAGTCCTATGACATGAACGTCGAGGGCGAGGGCGACTACGCCATGGTTCTCACGCTGAACCTCAACCCTGATGCTGCCTGGAATGACGGCACGCCGATCACGGTTGCGGACTACGAAGCGACGTGGAAGGCATGTTCTCTCCAGGTCGAGGGCGTTGCATGCGCATCGTCTGACGGCTGGACCCAGATCGAGTCGATCGAGCAGGGTGCGGACGAGTTCGAAGTCGTCGTTAACTACAGCACCGAGTACCCGGACTGGTCGGCAAACATGGACTCCGTCGGCCCGGCTGCTGGTCTGTCGGATGCTGACACCTTCAACGAAGGCTGGAAGGATCCGATCGAGGCCAACCAGTACATGGCTGGTCCGTTCATCATTGCCAACTCGAATGATGCACAGGGCGTTTTGACCCTCGAGCGCAACCCCGACTGGTGGGGCTCGACCGCGAAGCTCGATACCGTGACCTTCTCTGCTCTTTCGCAGGAAGCATCGGCAGCAGCATTCGCGAACGGTGAGATCGACGCTCTCGACTTCATCGTCGATGCAGCTTCATACGAGACCGCAAATGGTCGTCCGGATGCAGCGATCAAGATGTCGACCTCCGTCCAGTGGCGTCACTTCACGTTCAACTCACGCGCAGGCGTCCTACAGGACAAGCTCGTCCGTCAGGGCGTCCAGCTTGGTATCGACACCGCGGATATCGCGGCTTCGGACCTCGCAGGTCTCCCATCGCAGCACTTGGACCTCAACCTTGGCAACCACTTCTTCATGCCGAACCAGCCTGGCTACCAGGACAACTCGGTTGGCTATGATCCGGAAGCTGCAATGGCCAAGTTTGAAGAAGCTGGCTACACGATGAACGAGGATTCGGGCTTCTACGAGAAGGATGGCGAGGAACTGGCATTCAGCTACCTCCGCATCCCGGGCAACGCTGCTAACGAAAACGAAGGCGCCATGCTCGTCGAGCAGATGGCTGACGTCGGCGTTAAGGTGACGTACACCGACGTTGAGTCCGCTGACTTCTTCCCGCATGTTATCGGTGGCGAGTACGCCGTAACCTCATTCGCTTGGAACGGTACCCCGTACCCAATGGCGAATGTTGGCCAGATCTACGGTGCTCCGTTCGATGCTGAGGGCAACCTCATCAACTCGAACTTCACCGGCCTTGAGGTCCCTGAGGTCGATGCGTTGATCCCGGAAATTGCAGCAGAGACCGACGTTGAAGCACGTCAGGCTCTGACCAATGAAGTCGACCAGATCATCTGGGACGAAGTCATGGTTCTTCCGCTGTACTACCGCGCGAACATCACGGCTATCCCGGACAACCTCGCGAACTACGGTTCCGTGGTCTTTGAGACCCTGCTCGCCGAGAACATTGGCTACACCAACTAATTCTCGAGGCAGACTCTAAGATCTGACACATCACGAGAGGGCCGATCCGCTTAGCGGATCGGCCCTCTCGTTATGCCCCGCGGCGCCTGCTAGGTGCGAGGGGTTCTGGTCAGGTGCG
>JAAYGH010000086.1 GCA_012727825.1 Trueperella sp. | reverse complement strand
GAAGGACGTGCTGCGAAGATAGAACAAGACTTCCAGGAAGGTAACATCCGCGACGAAGACCGCCGTCGTGATCTTGTTGCTCTCTGGACGGAAGTCACCGACGAGATCGCAGACGAGATGCGCAAGAACTTCGACGATCTGAACAACATCAATCAGATGGTTCAGTCGGGAGCCCGTGGTAACTGGATGCAGATTCGCCAGGTTGCGGGAATGCGTGGCCTCGTGGCCGATCCGAAGGGCGAAATTATTCCTCGCCCGATCAAGTCGAACTACCGCGAGGGCCTATCGGCACTCGAGTACTTCACGGCTACCCACGGTGCGCGTAAGGGCCTGGCAGATACGGCTCTGCGAACCGCTGATTCGGGTTACCTAACCCGTCGTTTGGTGGACGTGGCTCAGGACGTTATTGTTCGTGAGTCCGACTGTGGCACCTCGCGTGGCCTGAAGAAGTCGATCGTTTTGACCGATGACGAGGGCAACCAGATTCGCCTGGCAGAGGTTGACGACGCCAAACGCGAAGTCACTGAATCTGAAGTGTCTCCCGCCGAGTGGGCTGCTGCTGAGGTACTGCGCGCCGACGACATCGACACGTCCGTTTACGCTCGCACCCTTGCAAAGGATGTCGAGGGCGCCGACGGGACTGTGATCGTTGAAGCCGGTACTGACCTTGGCGACGTGGCACTCGAGATGTTCCTCGATGGCGGCATCACCGAGATCACGGTTCGCTCGGTTCTCACATGCGATTCACGCGTGGGCACCTGCGCCATGTGCTACGGCCGCTCGCTCGCGACCGGCAAGCTCGTGGATATTGGCGAGGCAGTGGGAATTGTTGCCGCGCAGTCGATTGGTGAGCCGGGAACCCAGCTCACGATGCGTACCTTCCACACCGGAGGCGCAGCATCCGCAGAGGATATTACCCAGGGCCTCCCGCGTGTCCAGGAGCTTTTCGAAGCTCGTACCCCGAAGGGTGAGGCTCCGATTGTTGAGGCCTCGGGCCGCTTGGAGATAGAGGATCTTGAGCGTTCGCGCCAACTGATCATCAAGCGTGACGACGGCGACGAGGATGTCAAGTACCTCGTGGCCAAGCGCGCCAAGCTGCTCGTTCCGGAGAACTCGCACGTTCAGGTTGGACAACAGCTGATTGAAGGTTCGGTTGACCCCAAGAAGGTCCTCCGTATCTCCGGCCGCCGCGTCACTCAGCTCCACCTTGTGGACGAGGTCCAGGAAGTGTACCGCTCGCAGGGCGTTGAAATTCACGATAAGCACATTGAGGTTATCGTGCGTCAGATGCTCCGTCGCGTCACAGTGCTCGACTCGGGTACCACGACTCTGCTCCCTGGCGAGCTCGTCGATGTTGCACAGTTTGAGACTGCGAACCGCACGGCAATGGCAGAAGGTGGCAAGCCCGCCT
This sequence comes from Trueperella sp., assembly GCA_012727825.1. Taxonomy (GTDB): domain Bacteria; phylum Actinomycetota; class Actinomycetes; order Actinomycetales; family Actinomycetaceae; genus Trueperella. Next base: position 3,640 of record JAAYGH010000086.1, on the reverse strand, counting down.
CCGGCCGTCCCGAGCTGATGGGCATCACCAAGGCCTCGCTTGCGACCGACTCGTGGCTCTCGGCCGCATCCTTCCAGGAGACCACGAAGGTTCTCACGGAGGCTGCACTCAACGCCAAGAGCGATCCGCTTGCTGGTCTGAAGGAGAACGTCATCCTCGGTAAGCTGATCCCGGCTGGTACCGGTCTCGAGCACCTGCGTAAGCCGAAGGTTGAGCCGACTCCGGAGGCACGCTCCGAGTATGAACAGCTCAACACGTTCGCTGGCCTCGACTCGTTCGATGACATCTACGGCTACGGCTCGCTGGATGACTACGACACGTCGATGGGCTATGGATACGGGTTGAACTTCTAGGTGGCTAGCCAGTCAGAGACTGGCACGCCGAGAAACCAAAAGCGGGACCGCGAAGGCGGTCCCGCTTTTGCGTGCCTTCAGTACCGCGGCGCATGGATGGGTCTTCTCCCGTCCAGAGCGTAGGGGACCGCGTTTGTGCATATGAGGTTTGTGAGCGGTTGTTACTCAAATACCGAATGAAGTGCCTGCGGATAATGTGTGCCACCACAGGTAAATCCGCCTTCTATCCACTCCACGTGGCCGGTCTCGAATGTTTCGCCCACCTTAATATCCTCGCCATTGACGTGGAGAGTTTGTGCATTTTTTGCGTAGGCCGTTCCTGAAAAAACGAGCAATAGCTCATTATCCGGCGAGTCGTGACTAATAACAGGGCACGCCTCGCCGTCGCTAATATCGATACGCACAAGCTGGTGCCTCACGGCTTCTAAGGTTCCCTCGGTTGCAGCCGGAAGCGTTGGCGCCGGAATATTGGAGGTTGCGCACCCCGCCAAGAAACTGCCTGCCGTTGCGACTGAAACAAATAGGAGAATGAGTTTCTTCATGACCTTCACGCAACCTACATCATTAATCGTGCAGCGTATGTCTTCTCAATTGCGCTCCATTGTTGGACAAACGTTGTGGAGTTACCAATTAAGGGATTCACATGTCCGGAAATGAGTCCGCTGACCTTCACTTTCGAACCGAAATTTGCAAACACTACTCCTCCCGAATCTCCGGGCTGGGATGAGGTCCCGCCCTTAATCGTCATCAGGTTGCTGAAACAAACGCCGTCACAGTACTTCCCACGATACCCAGTGACATAGTTGTCACATTTTGTTCCCGTTGTGGATCCCGTGAAACAAACTCGGTGCGCCATGCTAGCTGTTGGTTCGTAAGAGCCAATGACGCTCTTGGCTCCTTGAAGCCCTGTTGAACTGTAAATTTGGTTGGAGTAGCGGGATCCACTAATAAAGTGGGCGTCAACGGTTGGATAGCCAAAGGTATGGGAGACCTTTCCCGCGAACGTCCGGGCGTTACTGTTGGTGTAAACGGAGTTACTGGCTTTGAAACAATGACCGGCTGTGAAGAAACCCCGCGTTCCCGCCGCATTGTATGCAGGTATGCCAGATGTGCATCTCAAAATGCCAGCGTATATCGCACCACCGCCTCTGACTGGCAAAGGCATCGAGTCGTTATAAACTGAAGCTCCGACATTAGCAACTTCTTCGACGCGAGCTGGGACTTGCGTGACTGGCAACTGAAGGTTAGCGCCGACTGGTACGCTCAGCACGATCGTGTCGGTCCACGGATCATATTCGATCGCGCCAGCAAGACCTTTAGATAAGAGGAACTCGCCAAGGAGATCCATCGACGTGTCGAGATCTGACTGCGTGTAGCGTGAGACACGCAGTTCTGCGTATTTTCCTGCCGCGTAGTCACCGCTGTCGATGACAGCTGAAGCGTCGATAATTAAGGTCTGGCTCGAGATGTCACTTTCGCTGTCGGCTTGGGGTGAAGCGGTTGATAGCCCAGCGGCATGATCTTGGGTAACAACAATGACGGCGCGATCAGATTCCGGATCATAGAAAGTTATTTCTTTGTACTCAAATTCGGACAGCTGAGCAGAATCGAGCTGGGCTAGGTCAACAACAGGAATCTGGTCGGGATCAGAGTTTTCTATGCCGAGTGAGCTTCGCGTAAAGGCTTGGCTATCTTGCTCGAGCGAGCCCATCGTGGCGGCGGAGGAAAGTGGAGTGTCGTTTGGTGTAGCGGCCGCACTCACGGAAGCGCCCATGAAGCAAGCCGAGACTATAGCGATAATGAGTCTGTTGCTGTAGCGGCGTGCCATCGTAACTCCTTTGCTTAATGGTTCCTACAGTATAAATCTCTAATCTTGGCAAGACAATCCTATTTAACGGGCAAATACGGCGATGCTTATGCTATTCGCGTGCGCTCTCCTCCCATCGCTCTCGGCAGGTATCTGCCGGTCCCGAGAAACATGTTCGGCAAAAACGTCTATGCGGAATGGCAAATCGGTATCTGGAGGGCGGATGTGGGTAGCGCCACGAAGCGTTTACCTCACAATCTTGGACAGATACCTCGCGAAACCGTTAATCTATAACACGGTGCCCGTTCCGCGGGTCGACGTTGCTTTGCCTCATGGTTCATAGTTGCTCATAGCCATCGGCAGTTGAAACGATTTGCGGACGCTAGGAAGGTACGGTGTCCTTCCTCTCGCACGTTCGAACCGAACAGGCGGGCAGTTCGACGATCTGAACTCATACACAGGAGAAATAGTGCCTACTATTCAGCAGCTGGTCCGTCAGGGCCGCTCAAACAAGGCGGCAGCCTCCTCGACGCCGGGCCTCAAAGGAAGCCCGCAGCGCCGAGGTGTGTGCACGCGTGTTTACACCACAACACCGAAGAAGCCTAACTCTGCTCTTCGTAAAGTCGCTCGTGTCCGTCTCTCGACGGGTATCGAAGTTACGGCATACATCCCAGGCGAGGGCCACAACCTCCAGGAGCACTCGATCGTGCTCGTTCGCGGCGGTCGTGTGAAAGATCTGCCCGGTGTTCGCTACCACATTGTCCGTGGTGCACTCGATACGCAGGGCGTCAAGGCCCGCGGCCAGGGTCGCTCCAAGTACGGTGTGAAGAAGGAGAAGTAAGATGCCACGTAAAGGACCAGTTCGCAAGCGTCCGCTCGTCAACGATCCCGTTCACGGCTCGCCCGTTGTCACCCAAGTGATCAACCGCGTGCTTCGTGACGGTAAGAAGTCGACTGCCGAGCGTATTGTTTATGGCGCTCTTGCAGGCGTCGAAGAGAAGACGGGCCAAGAAGCCCTCACCGTGCTCAAGCGCGCTCTTGACAACATCCGCCCGTCGCTCGAAGTTCGCTCCCGCCGTGTTGGTGGCGCGACCTACCAGGTTCCGACGGAAGTCAAACCTAACCGCGCAAATGCTCTCGCAATTCGTTGGCTCGTCGATTTCGCGCGTGAACGTCGCGAGAACACCATGCTCGAGCGTCTCCAAAACGAAGTCATGGATGCGTCCAACGGCCTCGGTGCCGCCGTTCGCCGCCGTGAAGATGTCCACCGTATGGCCGAGGCGAACCGCGCCTTCGCTCACTATCGTTGGTAAATTCGGCGCTCTCGCCGTCCAGTTACGAATGAGGCCTTCACCGGCCTGGACAAGGAAACTAAGCAGTGGCACACGAACCACAAAAGGATCTACGCAAGGTCCGCAACATTGGAATTATGGCGCACATTGACGCCGGTAAGACCACCACGACAGAGCGCATCCTGTTC
>JAAYGH010000085.1 GCA_012727825.1 Trueperella sp. | reverse complement strand
TCGGATGCGCTGGCTGCTCGCGCAAATGCGTCAATTCGCTGCCCAAGGTGGGTGAGGTATCGCTCGAGAAGGCGATCAACGACGCCGTGTGGTTCAGGTGCGTGTGCCAGCGCAGCGCCGGTCTGGGTTGGGTTGTGCCCAGGGCCCGTATGCTGATCAAGATCAAAGCCTTCGGCGTGGAGCGAGGTAGCGCCGTCGATCAGATCGGGTTGTTGCTGACTCACGTTCACGCCAATGCCGATCGCCGCGTTCAGCTCACCGCGGGCAGCCGAGTGGTCGGGCAAGAATTCGCCAAGCACTCCACCGATCTTGTGATTGCCGATCACGATATCGTTGGGGAACTTCACTTTGAATGCCTCACTTCCAGTGAGGTCTGCGAGGGCGGCGCGGACGGAGGCGGCGGCGATGAGGGTCAGGAAGCCAATGCGCTCACGCATGCGGTCCGTATCTGGGAGCGCGACGAACGTCGATGCGAGGAGTGATTGGCCAGGAGATGACTCCCAGGAGCGCCCGAGACGGCCGCGACCCTGGGTCTGGTGGCCTGCACACACGGTGGTCAAATGTGCGGGGTCGGTGAGCGCACGCAGATCGTCTTGCGTGGATGTCGTCGAGTCCACCCGATGAACGGTGAATGAACCCCGAGCATGCGGGTCATCAGTGAACGGCTGTACCATGTGGGTTACCCTAACGTAAGTTACGCTACGGTAAGGTAAGTTGGCCGCGTGTCTCGGATGTCAGGTGAGGGCATTCCCCCACGTGGCAAGGCAAAAGTTACGCGCCTGTGATCTTAGCAACGATACCGTAAGTATCGCATTTCGAGTCTGGGATGACGGTGGACTGTCGCGCAACACGCGCTACCCAGGGTCTTGAAACGCGCAAGGGCGCCGGAGGATCATTCCCCCGGCGCCCTTGCGAATCACACCGCGTGCGGTGTTGGTTTACGGCACGCAGACCGCGCGGCCGTCGATCTTGCCCTCATGCAACATCCGATATGCCATCGGGGCCAGTTCGAGCGGGAACGGCGTGGTGCGAATCTCGAGTGGCTCGCGCTTGGCCATTTCCACCAGCTCCATGAGCTCGAGCCGGGTGCCCCACAGGGAGTTAGACAGCTCCATCTCCCACGGAACAATGCCGAATCCGACCTTGGCGAAACCGTTGCCAGCGCCGCCAAAAACGACCGCCGACTGGATGCCGCCACAGGCCACGGCGAGGTCCGGGGTGGGCCCGGCCGCCACGAAGTCCAGAACGAGGTCGGCGCCCTTGCCACCCGACAGCTCCATCACCTTCTCGGCCGCCGACTTATCGGACTTCAGCGCGTGATGCGCACCGACTTCCTTGGCGAACTGCAGCTTCGGCCCAGTCAGATCAAGCGCAATGACCTGTGCATCCGACATCCGTCGCAGGAGCTGAATCGCCACGTGGCCCAGGCCGCCCGCACCAATCACAACCGCCGTCGACCCGGCACGCAGCTTGTGCCGGAAACGCTTGATGATCGAGTACGGAGTCAGGCCGGCGTCGTTGAGCGGAGCCATCTTAATGGGATCCTGGTCGTCGATCGGCACGATGTGCTGCACCGAATCGACGGCCATGTACTCGGCCATGCCGCCCGGCTCGGCGAAGCCCGGCGAGATCATGCCGCGGCGGCACAGGTTCTCGTTGCCGCGAGCGCACAGGTCGCACACCCCGCAGCCCCAGCATCCGTAGACGAGCACGCGGTCGCCTACCTCGACGCCCTTCGTTCCCTCGCCCAGCTCGACGATCTCGCCGGCCGTCTCGTGGCCGAGTGTCATTGGGAGCTTGTAGCCATACACGTCATGGAATGTCTTTTCGTCAAGACTCATCACAAATTCGTCAGAATGACACAGGCCAGATGCAAGAACCTTGATGACCATTCCACCCGGAGGAGCTACCGGATCGTCAACATCGAGATACTCTGGCGGTTTACCAATTTTCGTATACTGAACTGCCTTCATGGGTCCCTCCTATGGGTAGCTGATGAGGTAGTCACAGCGAACTCCGTTGTTCACTGTGACCATGCTCATATTGTACACGCGGTGTTGTTGAAAGTTCGCTCCAGACTCAACACGCCGGAACCAGCAGAGAGCTGTGCCGCTACTCCTCATCGATGAGTAAGTGCGAGGGCACGACGTCGTCGGTAGCGACGTCAACTGGAAGGTCACGAATCACTCGCGCCGGCGAGCCGACAGCGACGACGTTCGCGGGTAGGTCTTTCGTGACGACGCTTCCGGCGCCGACGACGGTGTTCTCGCCGATCGTGACGCCGGGCAGAACGATGACGCCGGCGCCGAGCCAGACGTTGTCGCCGATCTCGATGGGGCGCCCGCTCTCCCAGCCATCCTTGCGCGGCGTGGGCTCGAGGGGGTGCTCCGCAGTGAGGAGTTGGACCCGGGGTGCGATCTGGCAGTTCTTGCCGATGCGGATGT
>JAAYGH010000084.1 GCA_012727825.1 Trueperella sp. | reverse complement strand
TTACCTAGCGCGGCATCATGCTCGGCCTCGAGAACATCGGACAGATTCTCACCGTATTCGGCGAGGGCTTCACGAGTCTCGTCAATCTTTCCCAAGTTGTTGAGATTATTGAGCAGCGCGCGGCCCATGAGGAATTCAGCAGAGAAGTAGTGCTGCATCCGGCTTGCGTTGTAACGCTCTTCGGTCTTTTGCCAGTTTTCTGCAATGGCGTCGACGACGGCGGATGCTGTTCCCTGCCAGTACTCCATCAGCGTGGCTGAATGTGCGTTCTTGCCGGAGACCGAACGAACCTGGCCTCCGATTGCTGTTGTGATATCGGCGTGAGTCAATGAAACCCCTTCTGGCTCATACATGAAATCCGTGTCCATGTCGGACATTTCTAAGGATAGTCCCTTTAAACGTGTCACCAAATTTGCTTCATATCAATGTAAGCAACTCGTCAGTAAACCATTCCCAACGCGGCGTGCACCTCGGACAGTGTTTGAATGGCCTGCTCGCGAGCGCGTTCGTTTCCGCGATTGAGAACAGATTCGAGGTAGGCCTGGTCGTTAGCAAGTTCGGCCCGACGGGCGCGCACGGGCGCGAGGTGTTCGTTGATAGCTTCCGTGACGAGCGCTTTGAGGGTGCCGCCTCCGCCGTCGCCGATTTCAGTTGCGATCTCGTGTGGATCTCGTCCGCTCGCAAGGGCGGCAAGGAGGAGGAGGTTAGAAACTTCTGGGCGGTTGTCGGGATCGTACGTAATGTGTCGATCCGAATCGGTCACGGCCCGCTTCACAAGCTTTGCCGTCTCATCGGCACTCATGCCGAGTTCGATCGTGTTGCCCTTCGATTTACTCATCTTCGTGCCATCAAGGCCAAGCACGTTCTCTGCCTCGGACAGCAGACCTTGTGGCCTCGGGAACACGCGGGTATCGCCGTCGTGGCCATACCGGCTCTCGAATCGATCGGCGATGACGCGCGTCTGTTCGAGGTGGGGGAGTTGATCTTTACCAACGGGCACGAGGTTGGCCTTGCAGAAGAGGATGTCGGCGGCCTGATGGACCGGGTAGGTCAGGAGTAGGCCGGACATGGGGCGATCGCCGGTCGCGTCCGACTCTGCCTTGACGGTGGGATTGCGGCGCAGTTCGGCATCGGACACGAGCGAGAGGAATGGGAGTACCAACTCGTTCAGTTCTGGCACCTGCGAGTGTGCGAAGATCGTGGTTTCTTGCGGATCCATACCGATCGCAAGGTAGTCGGTGAGTAGCGAGTAGACGCGTTCTTTGAGCGGGCCCGTATCATCGCGATCCGTAATTACCTGGTAGTCGGCGATCAATAGCCAGGTTTCAACACCGCGCTGCTGAAGCGACACCCAGTTACGCAAAGCGCCAAAGTAGTGACCGATGTGGAGGTTGCCAGTGGGGCGTGCCCCGGTCAGGACCCGGAAATCCGAAGGGTCCTTATCGATGGCCACCTCAATCTTTGCGCTTGTCTGGCGTGCATGTTGGAGGGAGGCATCAGTGATGTCGAGGTTCGCGGTGTTGTCAGTCATGCCTTTATCGTACGGGCAGTGGCAAGCGTGACGAAAATTGGCCAGGCCAGGTCCGCTACGTGGAATGACCCGGCACTCGCCTCGTTCGGCACACGTTTTTAACGTGGGTTCGCGAAGAAAAGGGTGAAAGAAAGCGGCTCAATGCGGGTGATGGCACCCGGTGCGTAGACCTCGGTCGACCTGCGTGGCTTCTCCCAGTGCGAGCACCATTCAATGCTGAACGGGGTGCCGCGCCCTTCGGGGAGTGTCACGACGCGCGACGTCGGATTACCGTTGATGACGATGAGCGCGTCGGCGTCCTGCCCGAACCCGGACCGCATCGCCTGAAGTAGGCGCACGTTCGGATCGAACCATTTGAAATCTGGGATCAGGTGACCTGTGTGGTCAAGCCACTCGATGTCCTTGATCGAATCGCCCTTGGCGATCGCTCCCGTGTAGAAACTTTTTGGGCGGAACACGCTGTGGTCGCGGCGCAAGCGCAACAGATACGAGACCGTGTCTCGCATGTTGCGCTGATCGTCGTCGAGGTTCCAATCCAGCCAAGAAATTTGACTGTTTTGGCAGTAGGCGTTGTTGTTGCCGTGCTGAGTCTTCATGATTTCGTCGCCCGCGGCGATCATTGGGGTGCCGCCGGCGAAAACCAGTGAAGCAAAGAGGTTACGCATCGATGTGCGACGTGCGGAGAGGATCGTCTCGTCGGAGGTCTCACCTTCTGCGCCGTGGTTCCACGATCGGTTATTGTCCGTGCCGTCGCGATTATTTTCGCCGTTCGCCTCGTTGTGCTTGTGGTTGTACGCCGTGAGGTCGTGCATCGTGAAGCCGTCGTGGGCCGTGATGAAATTGATTGTGGAGTGAACGCCGCGCCCACCGGGCACGCGCCCGTGCCCAAACAGATCAGCTGAGCCTGCCAGCCGGGTGGCCAGATCACGTTGGTCGCCGCCGTGACCGCCGTGCAGGATTGAGGCAGGTTCCGTGATCCAAAAGCTCCGGAGCGTGTCTCGGAACCGATCGTTCCAATCCGCGGTCGGTGCAGGGAATTGGCCCGTGCGCCAGCCGCCGTGACCCATGTCCCACGGCTCGTTGATGAGTTTGACGCGCGAGAGCACCGGATCGGTGGCCATCGCGACGTACAGCGGGTGGTTGTGGTTGAACGAATTGCCTTCACGTGCGAGAGTCACGGCGAGGTCGAATCGGAAGCCGTCTACACCGATCTGTTCCACCCAGTAGCGCAACGAATCAAGCGTCAGCTGGATGACCGGATGGCGCCGGAAGTCGAGGGAATTGCCAGTGCCAGTTGAATCGACGAGCTGGCCTGGGCGCGAGGAATTGTGGCGGTAGTACATCGAGTTATCGAGCCCGCGGAATGACACCGTGGGGCCATCCCCGCCAGCTTCGGCCGTGTGGTTATAAACCACGTCGAGGATGACCTCAATGCCGGCTTCGTGCAAAAGCTTGACCATCCCCCTGACCTCGTCGATGATCGCTTGCGGACCGGCGTCGATCGAGGACTGCATCGCGTAGGACGGCTCGGGTGCGAAGAAGTTCAAGGTGGAGTAGCCCCAGTAGTTCTCCTTGTTCTGCATCGTGAGGAATGGTTCGCTCATCTTGGAATGGATGGGCAGGAGCTCAATCGCCGTGACGCCGAGCGACTTCAGGTAGTCAATCGTGACGGGGTGGGCAACGCCCGCATACGTTCCCCGTAATTCTTCTGGGATTGCCTCGAGCTGCTTCGTCAAGCCAACCACGTGTGCTTCGTAGATAACCGTCCGATCCCACGAAATATAGGGATGATGGTCGACGACGCCGGGTTCGTCCACGACGACACCCAGGGCATTGACGTCAGCTGAGTCGCGATCGTCCGCACCAAAACTGGGTTCCGGGTTCAGATCGGCATCCACGGCATGTGAAAATAGTGCGGGGTGAAGGATGGGTTCGCGCGTCACTGCGCGGGCGTATGGGTCTAGCAATAGCTTGGCAGGGTTGTGGCGCAGGCCATGTTCAGGATCCCATCGGCCGTGGACGCGGAAGCCGTAGGCCTGACCCGCACGGATGCCGGGGATGCGACCGGACCACCTGCCGTGAAAGGTCTTGTTGAGGTTGTATCGCCGTTCAGAGGTGTGTGGCCCGAATCCATCAACGAAGCAAATTTCAACCGCTGTGGCATGCGAAGCGAAGACTGCCACGTCCACGCCATGGCCTGTGAGGTGCACACCTAGGCGACACGGACCGGTTAAAGGCAGGCTCGGTTCTGGTTTTCGCGCCGTGTAACGCGAGACTTGTGTTGTGGATTGTAAGGTAGTCACGCCCTCCATTGTGGCAGGTTGTGAGGTAATTCGGAAAACGTGCCCCTGCCCGCAACTGTGTCGGTGGCACTGAGTAAGGTGAGCCAAGAGGAGCACATATGTATGGAAAATTATTAGAGTCGCGAGCCATTCCGGATAGGGATGCCACGACTCGCCTGAACCCAGTGTCCGCTCGTCTGAACCCGAAAGGGCGGTATTTGCTGGTACGCGGCGATTCCGTGTCGGCGGCCGATCAAGCGCTCGCGTTTTGGGACCGCGACCAAGTCGAGGCGCTTCCGGATTCGTCGATTTCGTATCTGGGCAAACTCGACGACGTGCCACACTTCGCTGTAGACGTTGCGCACGCGAGTGTGGACGACGAGTGGCAGGCCGAGCTAGCTGCCGTCACATTTGAAGGGTTCTACGGTTTGGGTCCCTTTCTGTCCGAATCCGAAGCGAGCTTAGCGATGAGTTCGATCGCTCTTGTCAATTGGCAGAGTCGCTCAAAGTTTTGCCCCATGTGCGCCGCGCCAACCGAACTCGTAGCCTCGGGCTGGGAGCAGCGTTGCGAGAACAAGCACATGGTCTTCCCCCGCATGGATCCGGCCGTCATTATGGCGATCCACGATGGGCAGGGTCGCATTCTGCTCGGCCGTAACCGCGCGTGGCCCGAAGGCAGATTTTCGACCCTCGCCGGCTTCGTGGAGGCGGGGGAGACGCTTGAGGACGCCGTGCGGCGCGAGGTTCGCGAGGAGGTCGAGATCGAGGTGGGGCGCCTCGAATACTTCGGCTCCCAACCTTGGCCATTCCCGCGTTCGCTCATGCTTGGCTTCCACGGCTATCTCAGGGGCGAGGGCCAAGAGATTAAGGTCGATGGTGTTGAGGTAGTTGATGCCCGGTGGTTCACTCGGGGCGAGGTCAAGGCAATATACGACGATAATCCGGAACGCTTACCCGGCTTGTCCTCGGTGGCGCGTGCGCTCATCGAGGACTGGTACGGCGGACCGCTGAGCGTGGCATAAATGGCAGAAGAACTTCTCGACCACCTTGACGATCGCCAACGCGAGGTGGCTGCACATGTGAACGGGCCGATGGCCGTGCTCGCTGGCGCAGGCACGGGCAAGACCCGCGCGATTACCTATCGCATTGCATATGCCGTGAAATCGGGCCAACACGATCCGCGCCACATCCTCGCCGTCACCTTCACAGCGAAGGCCGCGAGCGAGATGCGCTCGCGATTGCGTGATCTTGGGGTGGGTAACGTCCAAGCGCGCACCTTTCACTCGGCGGCGCTGCGGCAACTGAGCTATTTCTGGCCAAACGCGATTGGCGGGCACGTACCGGAGATTCGCGAATCCAAGATGCCGCTCGTTTCACAGGCGGCTGCGAGCCTGGGAATGGACGTGGATCGGATCGCCGTGCGCGATCTGGCCAGTGAGATCGAGTGGTCGAAGGTCTCACTGATCGCGCCGGACGATTACGTCATGCGTGCGGAGGCCGAAGGCCGCCCGCACGTAGTCGACTATTCGCACGCGGAGATTGCGAACCTCATCAAGGTCTACGAAGAAGTGAAGACCGAACGCGCCGTGATCGACTTCGAGGACGTCATCATCATTCTGATTGGCATCATGCGCGACCGCCCAGATATCGCACGGCAGATTCGCGAACAGTACCGGCACTTCGTCGTCGACGAGTACCAGGATGTGTCGCCGATGCAGCATCGACTGTTGCAGCTGTGGCTGGGGGATCGCCGTGATTTGTGCGTGGTCGGCGATGTCTCACAGACCATTTACTCGTTCACTGGCGCATCGGCTAGCTATCTCGAGGATTTTAAGAAAAGCTACCCGCGAGCACGCACGGTCAAACTGAACCGCGACTACCGTTCCACCCCGCAGATCGTGGACCTCGCGAACGCGATGATAGAGCCGATCCGTTCCCCTGCATCCGTCGAACTTGTCTCGGCCATGAAATCTGGACGTCCGGTGCATTTCCACGAATATGACGACGACGCCGATCAGGCGGCCAACGTGGCGGGCAGGATTTTGAGCCTGCAGGAGTCCGGTACACCGCTGTCTGACATCGCAATTCTTTACCGCATTAACGCCCAGTCGGTGGAATTTGAATCGGCGCTGGCTCAGGCTGGTATTACATCCGTGGTCAAGGACTCACAGAGATTCTTTGAGAGGCGAGAGGTACGCGAGGCAATGGTGGCCTTGCACGCCGTGGCCCGCGGACCGCAACGCGATGATTTACCCGAGGTTGTCGAGGATACGCTACGGCTTGTGGGATGGCGCCCTGAGGCACCCGAAGCAGGCGCGGCCAAAGAGAAATGGGAATCGCTTAAAGCGATTCTCAACCTTGCCACGGACGTGTGGGATAAACGCAAAGCCTCGCTATCGGAGTTCGTGGCTGAACTTCAAGAGCGAGCGGAACTGGGTAATGAGCCCACCACGAACGCCGTCACG